>NZ_JAXIOM010000003.1:0-127629 GCF_049311025.1 Arthrobacter sp. 3Tela_A | reverse complement strand
CGGCAGCGGGCAGGGTCCGGCGGTCCTCGAGCAGGTAACCGATGGTCTCCAGGGCGTCACCCTTGGTGTGGCCGATCAGGCCAACCGGGCCCCGCTTGATCCAGCCGGTGGTGTAGATCCCGGGAACCGGTTCGCCGCTGGTGTCCACTACGCGGCCACCCTCGTTGGGGATCACGCCGCGGCGGGAGTCGTAGCCCACCTCGGGAAGTTCGGAACCGAAGTATCCCACCGCGCGGTACACAGCCTGGACCGGGTAATCAATGATCTCACCCGTGCCCCGGGCATTGCCGGTGCCGTCCAGTTCCGTGCGTTCCATCTTGATGCCAGCGACTTTGCCGGGAGTGGCGGGATCGTCGTGAATCTCCACCGGGGAGTGCAGGAAGTGCAGGTGAAGCCGGCGTGAGGCACCGGTGTCCTGTTCCTCGACCAGCCAATTGGTCAGGGTGTTGACCATGGTCTTGGTCTGGTTGTTGGTGCGGATCTGCTCGTCCGAGGCCTCGTCGAAATCGAAGTCTTCCGGGTAGAGCACAATGTCCACGTCACGGGAGTGTGAAAGCTCGCGCAGTTCCAGCGGCGTGAACTTCACCTGTGCGGGGCCGCGCCGGCCAAAGACGTGGACGTCCGTGACGGGGGACTTCTTCAGCCCCTCGTAGACATTGGACGGGATTTCGGTGGTCAGCAGGTCATCGGCGTGCTTGGAAAGAATGCGCGCGACGTCGAGGGCCACGTTTCCGTTGCCGATGACGGCGATTTCCCTGGCGTCCAGCGGCCAGTCGCGCGGTACGTCCGGGTTGCCGTCATACCAGGAGACGAAGTCGGCGCCGCCGAATGAACCTTCGAGCTCGATGCCGGGGATGTCCAGCGGGGCGTCTTTCAGGGCACCGGTCGCGAAGATAATCGCGTCGTAGAAGTGCCGGAAGTCCTTCAGGGTGAGGTCACGGCCGTAGTTGACGTTGCCCAGGAAGCGGATGTCACCGCGGTCCAGCACCTTTTCCAGTGCATTGACAATGCCCTTGATACGGGGATGGTCCGGGGCCACGCCGTAGCGGATGAGGCCGTAGGGTGCCGGGTACTGATCAAAGAGATCAATGCTGACTTCGAAGTCGCGGTCCGCTTTGGTCAGGATGTCTGCGGCGTAAACGCCAGCCGGACCAGCACCGATAATTGCGACTCGCATGGGACGCTGCGAGCTGTCCGGAGCTGAGTTAGACACTTAGAGTCCTTCTACTTGGGAGTCGTGGCACGCAAATGGCGCACGTTTTTATATTCTAATTGTCCACTTCCGCACCGTCTAAACGGATGTGCGCAAACCACCGGGAATACGCCCACGGCGTAGCCGGTTGCAACGCACATGGCCAATGAGAATTCTTCCGGCACCTCGCTGCCCGGATCCCCTGCGCAGTCCGTAGCGCAGGGTGCCACGGGAACCGCTTCCCGTGCTGCTTCCCCTGCCCCGTCCGGCCCGGATGAGAAGCCCAGCGGGTCCGGGCTGCTCTTCGGAATCGGCGCCTACGGCATCTGGGGCGTACTGCCCCTCTACTTCCTTCTCCTGGAGCCTGCCGGGCCGGTGGAAATCGTCGCGGCCCGTGTGGTCTTCTCCCTGGTCTTTTGTGTGGCCCTGCTGACGGTCATGCGCTCCTGGGGGCTGGCCCTGACCGCGGTGAAGGACCGCAGGGCGGTGGCCACCCTGACCGCGGCGGCGCTGCTGATCGCGGTCAACTGGCTGGTCTTCGCCTGGGCAGTGCTGAACGGGCATGCAGTGGAAGCCGCCCTGGGCTACTTCATCAACCCCCTCATTTCAGTCCTGCTGGGGGTCCTGGTCCTCAAGGAACGGCTGCGCCCGCTTCAGTGGACTGCCATGGGCGTCGGTTTCATCGCCGTGCTTGTGCTGACTTTCGGCTACGGAACCGTACCCTGGGTGGCGCTGGCCCTCGCCTTCAGTTTCGGCCTCTACGGGCTGGTGAAGAAGAACATCGGCGGCAAGGTGGACGCCGTCTCCAGTCTCACCATTGAAACCGCCGTGCTCACGCCCGTTGCCGCCGTCGTACTGGTGGTACTGGCGGCCACCGGAACCGGAACCCTCCTGACCGAGGGACCGGCTCATTTCTGGCTGCTGGCTGCCTCCGGCATCGCCACCGCGGTTCCACTGGTCTTCTTCGGTGCTGCGGCACGGCGCCTGCCGCTGAGCACGGTGGGACTGCTGCAGTATCTGGCCCCGGTACTGCAGTTCACTCTTGCCCTGCTGGTCTTCAAAGAAGCCATGCCGGCCGAGCGGTGGGCCGGATTCGGGCTGGTCTGGCTGGCGCTGCTGCTGCTGAGCATCGACATGCTGGGTTCCCCGCGGCGTGCCCGCATCCGCAGGGCCGAAGCCGTCTGAGTTCCGCACACCGGCGGTAAGTACCCGGGTTAAACACCGGACGGCGAGGGGAATCCCCTCGCCGGCCGGTGTTTTAGGCCTGCCGGCTTAGTCCGCGGCCGGAACCGGTTCCAGCTGCAGACGGCTGCGCAGCCGCAGCGAGTACAGGGCAACCGCTCCGGAAAGCACCATCAGGGCTCCGGCTGCGGCAACCAGCAGCTGGGCCGGCGTCACGCCGGTGTTGGGCAGGGTTGCCGCTGCTGTCTGCACACTTGCCGGAGCGCCCATGACGGTCACCGCGGGCTGGACGGAGAAGCCCTGCCAGCCGGCGAGCGTGCCGTCCATGTTGTAGAGGGCAACCCGATGATCCCCGGCTTCAAGCTGTGCCGGAATGGTCAGTGGGAGTGTTCCGTTGCCGTCCACTGTGAGGGTTCCCACCTTCACGGGCGTTGAATGCAGGAACACCTGGTACTGCTCCCCCGGGACCAGTCCGGAGACCACCAGGAGACTTCCGTTTGCCCTTGCTTCGAAGGTCCCGCGAGTTTCCGGAGTCAGTACAGCCGGGTCGCTGGTGGACAGCTCGGTTCGGGCGGCCGCCGGAGCCGGTGAAGGTTCCGGTTCCTGCTGCTCAGTTGAGTCTTTCAACGCCGTGTCAGGCGCCGTCTCAGGATCAGCCGGCGGAACAGGAGCCGGTTCGGCTTCAGCAGGGGCAGGCGGAACCACAGGTGCCGGTGTCGGAGCCGGTTCGGGTGTGGGCTCCGGTTCGGGTGCAGGCGCGGGTGCGGGAGCCGGTGCAGGTTCCGGAGCAGGCGCAGGTTCGGGCGTGGGCTCCGGTTCGGGTGCCGGTGCCGGAGCAGGCGCGGGAGCAGGAGCAGGCGCAGGTTCGGGTGTCGGATCCGGTTCCGGCGCTGGAGCGGGTGCCGGCGCAGGAGCGGGTGCCGGCGCGGGAGCCGGAGCAGGCGCGGGGGTAGGTGCCGGCGCAGGAGCGGGTGCCGGCGCAGGGGCAGGTGCCGGCGCAGGTGAGTTGTACTGGCCGAAGTTCACGGTGGCCAGGTAAACGCCCTTGTTGGGGCCCTCGGTGAGCTGAACGACGCCGATGCCCAGATCCGTATCAGCAGCACGGAGCATATTGGCCCGGTGCGGAGCGGAGCCCACCCACCACTGGAAGGCCTGGTCCACGCTCATGTTCCAGGCGATGTTCTCGGAGGCGTGCATGGCGCCGGCCGGATACTGGGAGGCGAAGGCCGGGTTGTGCAGGAAGGTTCCTGCACCGGAAACCCGGGCGGTCTCCGCAGAGCGCATGGTCCATCCCTGCGCCACTCCGGCAATGCCGGGATTCCAGGCCAGGGGTTTCAGCGCGTGGACCGCGCGGTAGTCATTGATCAGAGTGTGTAAGCGGGCCGCAGCCTGCCCGTCGAGTGATGTGGCCGACGCCGGGGGCAGGGCCACCGCCGTCGCCCCCAGAGCCAGTGCGAGCGCAGCGAAAGCGCCCGCGAGTTTCCTCAGTCGCATTTTCAGTCCTTTGGTGCCTCGAGACCCATGGGGGTATCCCCCGTTGAGGCCTGCATTGAGCGGCCGTCCCCAAACGGCCGCGACACGCCGCATGCGCGCGGAGCTTGACATTCAATCTAGCCCAAGGCCCCTTTCTTCACAAAGACAACACTGTTCACACCGGTCACAAGATCGGGTTATCCAAGACAGGAGTGCGGCCCGCCCCCGCAAAAGCAGGACGGGCCGCACCTCAAATGCCGGCCTAGAGAACCGCGGACTTCTCCGCTTCAGCTGCCGAACGTGAATCTCCGGTCCGGAGCGTTTCGCCCCGGAAGAAGCCGGGATTGATCCGGTACATAACCAGCATCAGCACGGCTCCCAGGACGATCACACCCATACCGAGCACAAACACCAGCCCAACGCCGCCCACCGAGGAACCGGACCCGTAGTCGGGGTCCATCGAATCGAAGGCCGTCTTGATGAACATGATGAACAGGATGATTCCGCCCAGTGCTGGAGCAAGGAGCTTCAGCAGGAAGGACCGCACACTCTCGAACGCGTCACGGCGGAAGTACCAGACGCAGGCCAGCGCCGTGATGCCGTAGTAGAAGCAGATCATCAGGCCCAGGGCCGTGATGGTGTCCCAGAGGGCGTTTTCCGAGAGCAGGCGCGTGATGACGTAGAAGCCCGACGCCGCCAGGGCGGCAGCTACGGTCGCGTAGCCCGGGGACTTGTAGGACGGGCTGATCCGTCCGAACCCCTTGGGCAAGGCCTGGTAATGGCCCATCGCAAGCAGGGTCCGCGCCGGGGAGACGAAGGTGGACTGCAGTGAGGCCGCAGAGCTGGAGAGGATGGACAGGGACATCAGGATCGCAAACGGACCCATCACAGGGGTGGCCAGTACGGCAAAGATGCTCTCCTGGTTCTCCGGGTTGCCCGCACCAAGCTCGCCGTCGCCCACGCCGGCGAAGGAGATCACGGCCAGCGCAATCATCATGTAGATGAGCACAATGACGAAGACCGTTGCCGTGGCCGCACGGCCCGGCGTCTTGTCCGGATCCCGTGTTTCCTCGTTCATGGTCAGTGTGACGTCCCAGCCCCAGTACACAAAGATCGACAGCGAGACACCCGCCGCAAAGGCAGAGAAGGACTCCACCGCAAACGGGTTGAACCAGTCCCAGCTGATCTGCGTGGCGTCAAAGGCCGTGCCGCCGGCCACGTGTGCGAAGGCCGCAACGGAGAACCAGGTCAGGACCACCAGCTGGAAGGCAACCAGCACGTACTGGACGGTCTTGGTGGTCTCCACCCCTCGGTAGGAAATCCAGCAGGCGATCGCCACGAAGACCAGGGTGGTGGCGATATTCAGCGGCAGGTTCAGCGTCAGGTCTGCCAGCGACTCGTTTCCCGTGACCTGCGCAAGCATGAGGTAGAAGAAGTCCACCGCAACCGCTGCGAGGTTGGAGAGCACAATAATGGTGGCCGCGATCAGCCCCCAGCCGCCCATCCAGCCCACCCAGGGCCCGAATGCCCGGGTGGCCCAGGTAAAAGACGTGCCTGAGTCCGGCATTGCGTTGTTCAGTTCCCGGTAGCCCAGGGCTACCAGGATCATGGGAATGAACCCCACCAGGAAGATGGCCGGCAGCTGCACTCCCACTTCGGCGACGGTGGGTCCCAGCCCGGAGGTCAGCGTGTACGCCGGGGCAATGCAGGAAATGCCAATAACGACGGCGCCGATCAGCCCGACCTGCCCGCCCTTCAGTCCCTTGCTGCTCAGCCCGGTGACTCCGGCAGAGTTTTTGGCGCTGGTGCGGTTGCTCACTGCGGATCTCCTGACGTCTGGTGCTGCGGGGCAGGTGTGTAGTTCCGGGGCACAACGACCATGGGAACCGGCAGGCTCCGCAGGACCTTGGAGGCAGTGGCGCCCAGGAAGAGCTGGTTGGTCCGGGCGAGCCGGCTGGAGCCGATGATCAGGATCTCGCCGTCGTCGAACTCCAGATCGTCCACGGCGTTCTCGATGGTCCGGCCCTGAGCCACCACACCGGTGATGGTGCTTTTGCCTTCGGTGAGCGCCTCGGCCCGCCGGACCCGGTCAGCTATGTGCAGCTGGGCCTCTTCGACGGCCGCGTCCCCGGGCGAATCCAGCGCCAGGAGAGACAGCAGCCGAAGAGGCAGACCGCGGCGGGCGGCGGAGTCGCAGGCAACTTCCAGGACATCTTCGGCTCCGCGGCGCTCCCCCACCGCACAGGTGATGCGTGTGAGCGGGTCAAGCCGGCTGTAGCCGCGGGGCGCGAGGGCAACGGGCACGCCGGCGGCATGCAGCAGGGCGTTGGCCACACTGCCTACCGTGAAGCGCTTGAACAGCCCGTTGCTCCCCGCACCGACCACAATCAGGCCGGCGCTGAATTCTTCAGCGGCTTCAATCAGTCCGCGCGCGTCGGAGTCGGCCGTGCGGATGTGGCCCCTTGCCTCGATGTCCGCGGGCACCAGCGCCAGGGCTTCCTCCAACCAGTCCCGAAGCTGGCGGGCCAGCAGCGAGGAGTACGTCCGCTCGGGAGGATAGACCGCGGTATACGGCGACTCCTCCGGGTCGACGAGCACCAGGTCCAGGGAGGCGCCCTGGCTGCGGGCGATGGCGCAGGCCAGGAACAGGGCGTCCCTGCCGCGTTCAGTTGCCGTGTAACCGACTACGTAGCGCACCCGGAATCAGCCCTTGAACTGCGCGATGATGCGCTCGGCGGTCTTGGCACCCATGCGGACGGCGCCGTCGACGTGCTGGTAGCCCTCGGCCGCCAGGTCGGAGCAGGACCAGTGGATGGGGCCCACCGGTGCCAGCTGGTCCGGACCGTAGCGGTGCAGCCCACCCAGGTCGTAGCTGGCGGCGTAGGCGCCGCGGGTCCATTCCTCGGATCCCCAGTCGGATTCGTAGTAGACCTCAGGGGTCAGTGCCTCGTCACCGAGGTAGCCCGCGATGGATTCGAGGATGGCCTGCCTGCGCTCGTCGGCGCTGAGCTCGAACATCGCGTCGGCCTTCTCATCGGATACAAAACCCACCAGGGTGCCGCGGCTGTCCTCATGGTTGGTGTTGTCATAGACCTCCTGGACCAGCTCATGGGCACCGAAGCAGGTGCCGGAGAGGCCGGCGTCGCGCCAGAACGGCTTGGAGTAGACGGCGTGAACCTTGATGACCAGGCCCAGGGAGACGTGCTGGTGCATCTGGTGCTGGCGCCGCGGCAGCGGCGGGTCGTAGGAGACCCGTGAGTAGAGGTTCGGGGGCACGGCCATGATGGCATAGCGCGCGTGGACGGTGACGCCGTCGGCCTCTGCAGTTACGGACGGCCCGTCCGCGTTCCAGCGCAGCGTGCGGACCGGCGCGCCCAGGACGACGTCGTCGCCCAGTTCTGCGGCCATGCGCTCGGAAACCTGCTGCATACCCCCGGCAACCCGGCGGTCCAGGATGAAGTTCTCATCCACCAGGTTGGAGAACGATCCGGCCGAGGACGCCATCAGCAGCGCCTGCAGGGTGGAGAAGGAGTGTGCAGGCTTGGTGAGCATGCCGCCGGCGACGAACAGGCCAATGTTGTTGCAGGCTTCCTCGTCAGAGGACTGCTGGCGCAGCCAGGCGGAGAAGGAAATGGTGTCCAGGCTGCGGGCGTCCGGATGCGTCCACGGAGCGGCCGGGTCCGTCTTGGCGGTGAGCTCGTCCAGGAGGGCGATCAGCCGTTCCATTTCCTGTGCGGTGGATTCTGCCACCGGGAACATGTCGCCGGAGTAGCGCACTGCGCGGTGGTCCGCGCCGATGTATACGGATTCCCCCTCACGGTAGCGCGCGAAGGTTTCCAGCCCCAGTTCTTCAACGAGTTCGCTCAGTGCTTCCTGGTCCGGGGAGATCCACTGGCCGCCGATCTCAAGGAAAGCTCCGTCGATCGTGTCAGACCAGGTGCGCCCGCCCACGCGGTCTCGCGCTTCGAGCACTGCCACGCTCAGGCCGGCAGCTTTGAGTTTCCGCGCCGCGGTAAGGCCGGAGGGGCCTGCACCGATGATGACGACGTTTCGTTCCAGGGTTCGCACTTTATTCCTCTCTCCAGCGGCCGACCTCCGGCCGCTCAAACCGAACGCTGTCTTGGATGCATATAAATGAATAGCGTTCATTTTGTACCGACACTCTAGCCGACCCCCCGCAGTTCCAGGGAGAGTCTGTGCGAATATTAATTTCTGGGCACTTGGGCGCCGCGGAACCTTGGAGGAATGCGAATGGCTGGAACACGCGCACGGCGCAGCGCAGGCCGCCCGTCCCAGCGCGTTCTGACCAGGGAAAACATCGCTTCCGCCGCTCTGGAGGTCATCACCGCACGCGGCTACGAAGGCTTCACCATGTCCTCGCTGGCAGCGAAGCTGCACGTGGCGCCGTCGGCCCTTTACAACCACGCGTCTTCCAAGGCGGAAGTTCTGCGCTGGATCCAGGATGACCTCATGGCAGAGGTGGATACCGCCTGCTTCTCGGTCCTGGACTGGGAGGACGCCGTGCGGACCTGGGCCCGCTCCTACCGGGACGTCTTTGCGCGGCACACCCCGCTGATCGCGGTGATCGCCGTTCTCCAGGTCTCCGGCGCTCCCCGCACGCTGGCGATGTACGAAGCAGTCACCGAGGGGTTCCTGCGGGCAGGCTGGGACCAGGCCCGGATCATCCCCGCCATCGTGGCCTTTGAGTCCTTCATCTTCGGCTCGGCGTTCGACGCCGTTGCACCCGGGGATATTTTCGACACCGGCTCGCTGGCATCGGAAAGCCCGCTCTTTACGGCGGCGGTGGCGGCAGCACCGGGGCGGGAAAGCGGCAAGGCTGCCGAGCAGGCGTTTGAGTCCGGCCTCGATGCCCTGATCCGCGGCTTCGCAGCGCCCGCCGGCAGGTAACCTTCGAGCCGCTGCCTGTTCGCGGAGAACCGGCCGGTTTGGGTTTCTGCTGCCGGATACCCCAGGCAGCAGAAAGGGCGGCACCCGGCTGAACCGGATACCGCCCTTTGAGCAGTACTGCTAAGCCAGGCTATGCCTGGGCGCGGATGGCGGCTTCGAGCACGTCGAGGCCGTCGGAGAGCAGGTCGTCGCTGATGACCAGCGGCGGGAGCAGGCGGATAACGTTGCCGTAGGTGCCGCAGGTCAGGATGATGACACCCTCGGCCAGGCAGGCTGCCGCGATTTCCTTGGCAGCAGCGGCGTCGGGGGTCTTGGTTCCCGGCTTCACCAGTTCCAGCGCGAGCATGGCTCCGCGGCCGCGCACCTCGCCGATCACGCCGGTCTCCTCGGCCACCTTGCGCAGGCGCGGAACGGTGATTTCTTCGATGCGGCGGGCACGGCCGGCAAGGTCCTGGCTTTCCATCGTCTCGATGGCCGCCAGTGCGGAAGCGCAGGCAACGGGGTTGCCGCCGTAGGTGCCGCCCAGGCCGCCCGGGTGGACGGCGTCGAGCAGTTCGGCGCGGCCGGTGACTGCGGAGAGCGGCATGCCGCCGGCAATGCCCTTGGCCATGGTCATGACGTCCGGGACAACACCCTCATGGTTCACGGCGAACCACTCGCCGGTGCGGCAGAAGCCGGACTGGACTTCATCCGCGATGAAGACAATGCCGTTGGCCTTGGCCCACTCGGCCAGACGGGGCAGGAAGCCCTCGGCCGGAACAATGAAGCCGCCTTCGCCCTGGATCGGTTCGATCAGCAGGGCAGCGAGCTGGTCTGCGCCGATCTGCTTCTCGATGGCGAGGATCGCGCGGTCGGCCGCTTCGGTGCCGGTGATTTCCGGGTTCTCTTCGCGGTACGGGTAGCTCATGGGCATCCGGTAGATCTCGGAGGCGAACGGACCGAACCCGGTCTTGTACGGCATGGCCTTGGCGGTCAGGCCCATGGTCAGGTTGGTGCGGCCGTGGTACGCGTGGTCAAAGGCGACGACTGCCTGGCGGCCGGTGGCGGAGCGGGCGATCTTGATGGCGTTCTCAACTGCTTCGGCGCCGGAGTTGAAGAGCACCGTGCGCTTCTCATGCGTTCCGGGGGTGAGCTCGGCGAGCTTTTCCGCAACGGCAACGTAGCCCTCGTACGGGGTGACCATAAAGCAGGTGTGGGTGAAGCGGGCAACCTGTTCCTGGGCAGCTGCGACGACGGCGGGATCGGACGCACCGACGCTGGTCACGGCAATGCCGGAGCCGAGGTCAATGAAGGAGTTGCCGTCAACATCGACGATGATGCCGCCGTCGGCATCCTGCACGTACACGGGAACGCTGGAAGCCACGCCCTTGGCTACAACCGCAGCACGGCGCTCATTCAGCGCAGCTGACTTCGGGCCGGGGAAGGAGCCGGTGATGTTCCGTTTCTGTTCCAGCCGGAAGGCCGGGGCGGTAGCTGAGGTGCTCATGGGTGTTGCCTCTTTCGACGGAGATCTCAAGTGCGAGAAGGAATGGATTCAATGGGCCGCAGTGATCCAAATTTACGCGCCGCCAGTCCGGTTGGGCACGGACACCCGCACAATGACGCGGGCCGGCGGCGGTGCAAGCGTCCAAAGGAATGACCCTATAGTTGATCCGTGCCTATCTCGCTGACCGATCTGCTCTCCGCCAAAGACCTGAACCTGGCAGTCCGTGGGAGTGCTGCGATTACCGCGGTTCCGGTGCAGTGGGTTGCCGTCACTGAGCTCGAAGATCCATCCCCCTTCCTCAGCGGCGGCGAAGTGGTCCTTACCACCGGCATGCGCCAGCGCACGGGAGCGGTGCAGCGCCGGTTCGTCGAGAGTGTGCACCGTGCCGGGGCACTGGCAATCGGCTTCGGCACCGGCCTCAGCCTTGACCGGGTGCCGGGCCCCCTGCTGGAGGAAGCCAACCGGCTGGGTCTTCCGGTGTTCGAGGTCCCCTACCGCACGCCGTTCATAGCCATTGGAAAGCTGGTGGCAGATGCCCTTTCCGCAGACCACGTGGAGCAGCTGCATGAACTGCTCTCCGGCCACCAGGCCCTGGCCAAGGCGCTGCTCTCCGGCCGCGGACTGACCGGCCTGCTCAATGACCTGGCGGAGATCCTGGGCACTGAGGTGGCGCTGCACCAGTACGGCGCCCAGGTCTTTTCAACCGGCACCGCTGCAGCGCATACCGAGTGGCACCGCGTCCCCATAGCCACCGGCATGCGGGACCGCTGCACCCTGTCCGTGGCCAAGCCGTTCGGACACCCGGACCTGATTGCCTACGCCCAGAGCCTGATCAGCGTGGAGCTGAACAACCAGGCGCGGCGGCGGGTCAGCGAGCGGGCGGTCAATGGCCAGCTGCTCGATGACATAGTGGCGGGCAAACTCACCGGCCAGGATGCCGTCCACCGCCTGCGCGCATCAGGTGTCAGCACTGACCGCCGGCAGCTGACGCTGCTGGTGGAAGCGGCAGCCCCGCAGGCGAGGCTGCTGGCTTCCCTGCCGCTGCCGCCGTCTTTCCGGGACGCCGTCTGCGCCACCTGCGAGGACCGGCTGGCGGTCTGGATTCCGGACGGCGATCCGGCGGTGCTCGCCGCGGAACTGGGAGATTACCTGCTGGAAGCGGGAATCCCGGCGAAAGTCGGCGTCGGCGGTTCCTACACCGAACCCGCCGGGCTGCGCTGGGGCTACTACGAGGCGAAGGAGGGACTCCTCCGCGGTGCCGCAGTGAACGAACCGGATCGGCTGAGCCTTGCCTCGCTGCTGATGGCGAGCCGGGACGTGCCCCTGGGGGACCTGGCCGCTGAGGCACTGGATCCGCTGCTCGCCTTTGACGAGGCGCACGACGCCGAGCTGCTCCCGACGCTGGAGAAGTACCTGGTCCTGAACGGTTCGGTGGCCAAAGTGGCGCAGGCTTTGGGGCTGCACCGGAACACCGTGCGTTACCGCCTGACGCAGATCGCCGACCTGTCCGGTTACGACCCCGCGGTAACCGCGGACCGGGTGCACCTTTACCTGGCACTGAACGTGCGCCGCCTCTCCGCTTAGGCACAGGTACCGGCGGCCCCGTGCCTTCCGCCGGGCGGCACGGTTTTGTGCCGGTTTGGGCCGGACTTTACGCTGTAGGGATGGACTTGCCAGCTCAGCCCGCCAAGACCCTTCACTGGGCGGGCATCGACGACCCCGGACGCCGGGATTCCGCGGTCGTATCCTTTCGCGAAAGCGAGCTGGCAGCCAGCGGCACCTCAACGTGTGATGACTACTGCGCCACCTGGTCCCTGTCCACCTCTCCCGGCTGGGTGACCCGCCGACTGGAGGTCAAGGTCACCGGCGACGGCTGGACCCGCTCCCTGGAACTGACACGCTCCGTGGACGGCCGCTGGGACTCCCATGCCACGGCAACCGGGACGGTGGACCTGCCCGCTCCCGGAATCGAGGATCCGCGGTCCCTGGACAACGCCCAGGACTGTGATCTTGGTCTTTGCCCGCTGACCAACACCATGCCGATCCTGCGGCTGGACCTGCTGAACAACGCAGCGCCGCCGGATGAGACCAGACTGACCATGGCGTGGGTGGAGATGCCCAGCCTGCGCGTTGTGGCCAGTGAGCAGGTGTACTCCCAGGTCTCGCCCTACCGCGGGGAACGGGGGAACGCGATTGTGCTGTTCTCTTCCGATTCCGGCGGGTTCACCGCGGAGATCACCGTTGATTCCGACGGCGTGGTGCTGGACTATCCAGGGCTCGCGCACCGCACGGCGTAGGGCCGGCGGATCCTTCCGCAAACCGGACCCGTCAGGGACCGTCCTCCCCCGCGGCTAGGATAGAAGTACGTCCGCCTGCAACGTTGGAGCCCCCGCAATGAGTGATATGTTCCTCGAAAAGTTTCGTGCCCTGGTCCCGAAGTACCTGGAGGACAACTGGCGGCCCGATGACGGGCTGAGCGCCGATGAACTGGACGAGATGCTCGATGAGCACGACTTCCCCATCCCGTTGGTCCTGCGTGAGTTCTACCTCGCGCTGGGCGGCTGCGAGGACCTTATGGAGGCGTACCACTTCTTCTGGGACCCCGATGAGCTTGAACTCGAGGACGGGTTCCTGCTGTTCCTGGAGGATGAGGACGAGAAGTTCACCTGGGGCTTCCGCGCCGACCAGCTGGACGTCCCGGACCCGATCGTCTGGCGCCGCAACAACGCGCGCGGCGAATGGCAGAGCGAAGAGGGAACCTTCAGCGAGTACGTCTTCGACATGTTCGAGTGGGTCTTCGAGGACGACGAAGAAGACTAGACGTTAAGCAGATGACGGCTGTCCGGAACACCCCGGACCGCCGTCATCTCTTTAAGCAGCTGTTTACGCTTCGCGCTCCACGACCGCTTCGGCGAAGGCAGCCAGCGAAGACTTGACCACGGAGTCCGGCATCGGCTCCAGCGCCGCGACGGCGTCGGCAGCCCATTGGCGGGCAACTTCCCAGGCCTCAGCTGTGGCACGGTTGCCGCGGACGGCCGCTACGGCGGCGGCAAGGGCTTCATCGGAGCTCAGGTCGGAGTCGACAAGCTCCAGCACCGCAGCAGCTTCTGCGTCTCCCGCGGCAGCGTTGCGCCGCAGCAGCAGCACCGGCAGGGTGGGAACGCCTTCGCGCAGGTCCGTTCCCGGGGTCTTCCCCGACTTGTCCTGCAGCCCGGCCACGTCAATCACGTCGTCGGCCAGCTGGAAGGCAACGCCCACCTTCTCGCCGTATTCGACCATGATCTCGACAGTCTGCCGGTCGGCCCCGCCGAACAAGGCGCCAAGCTGGCCCGAGGCGGCGATCAGCGAGCCGGTCTTCCCGGCAATCACGGAGAGGTAGTGCGCCAGGGGATCCTCGCCGTCGGCCGGTCCCATGGTTTCATGCAGCTGGCCCATGACCAGCCGTTCGAAGGTGCGGGCCTGGATGCCGAGGGCTTCAGCGCCCAGGACGGAAACCAGTGACGAGGCCCGGGCGAAGATCAGGTCCCCGGTGAGCACGGCAACGGAGTTGCCCCAGACTTCATGCGCGGTGGGCGCACCTCGGCGCACGGGCGCCGAGTCCATCACGTCGTCGTGGTAGAGAGTGGCCAGATGGGTCAGCTCGACGACGACGGCGGCCATGCGCACCTGTTCGTTGCCGGGGTTCGGGCCCAGGTGGGACGCCAGCAGAACCAGCAGCGGGCGCACGCGCTTGCCGCCGGCTTCCATCAGGTGCCGGGAGGTCGCATCCGCGAACGGATCGGAGTTGGCGATCGCCTCGCGCAGTTCCTCCTCAACCTTTTCCAGACCGGAGACGATGGCAGGGCCCAGGACGGGGTCTTCTGCGAGGGGGGAGAACCCGGGAGGCAGCGCCATCTCGGCGTCCCCGAGGGCATCCGGGCTGGCATTGGTGGATTCAGTCACTGTTCAAGGCTAACTTCTCGTGGGGACGGGTTGGCAGGGGTCAAACTTTGGCATTGCTGCCGGCGCCCCGAACGGGCTGGGGCGCGCCGTCCTGGTTGGAGGCGGCAGGAACCAGCATTTCCATCAACGCAATCACTCTATCCTCGATCCGGCGCGGTGAACCGTCCGTGAGGTTGGCCAGCATCCGCACCACAAAACGCATTAGCACCGGGATCGGCATGCCGGTGCGCAGCGCCAGCTTCATCACCGCGGGTTTGCCGATCAGGCCGGCGAATACGCGCCCCAGGGTGAAGTGGCTCCCCCACTCGGACCGGACCCGCTCGGCATAGCCTGCCAGTGCGGCGTCGTACGCTGCCTGGGGCGCGAGGATCCCGGGGGTCCTGCGGGCGTGTTCGGCGGAAACGATGTAGTCAGCCGCGAAGCGTGCGGACTCCATGGCGTACGAGATGCCCTCGCCGTTGAACGGGCTGACCATACCGCCGGCGTCGCCGAGCAGCAGCAGGCCGGGAGAGTAATGCGGGGTGCGGTTGAAACCCATGGGAAGCGCCGCACCGCGGATCTCCCCCACCTGGTTTTCCGGTGTGAAGCCCCATTCCCCGGGCATGCCGGCGGTCCAGTCCCGCAGGACCTGCCGGTAGTCCAGGCGCCCGAATTCCTTCGACGAGTTCAGGATGCCCAGGCCCACGTTGGAGGTGCCGTCGCCGACGCCGAAGACCCAGCCGTAACCCGGCAGCGGGTTGCCCGCGGCGTCGGGCAGTTCCAGCCATCCTTCCATCCAGTCGTCGTCGGTGCGCGGGGAGGTGAAGTAGGTGCGGACGGCAACGCCCAGCGGACGGTCGTCGCGTTTTTCAAGGCCCAGGCTCAGCGCGGTGCGGGTGGAGTTCCCGTCCGCTGCCAGGACGACGTCGGCAGTAAAGTTCCGCACTTCGCCGGTCTTCCGGCCGTTTTCGTCCAGGACATTGGCGACGACGCCGCAGACCCGGCCGGAATCGTCCCGGATGGCTTCGGTGACGCTGTGGCGTTCCAGGATGCGTGCGCCGGCTGCACGGGCATGCTGCGCGAGTTCCTCGTCAAAGCCGAGGCGGGTGCGGACCAGCCCGTAGCCGGGGAAGTCCTCGAGGTCCGGCCAGGGCAGTTCGATGGTGCGGCCGGCAGCGATCAGGCGCAGCCCCTTGTTGCGGCGCCAGCCGTCGGCTTCCTTGTGCGGCAGGCCGAGGAGCTGGATTTCGCGCACGGCGCGCGGGGTCAGGCCGTCACCGCAGACCTTTTCCCGCGGAAAGGCAGTCTTCTCCAGAACCGTCACGTCAATCCCGGCCGAGGCCAGGTAGTAGGCGGCGGTGGAGCCGGCCGGGCCGGCGCCGACGATGAGGACGCTCACGCTCCGGCTGCCTCCGCAGGCTTCACTGCAGGCTTCACTGCACGGTGGATCGCAACGATTCCGCCCGAAAGATTACGGTAGGCGACGTCGTCCCAGCCCTCACCGGCAATCCAGGCTGCCAGTTCATCCTGGTTGGGCCAGGCGCGGATGGATTCGGCGAGATAAACGTAGGCGTCCGGGTTGGAGGCCACCTTGCGCGCAATCGGCGGCAGGGCGCGCATCAGGTATTCGGTGTACATGGTGCGCCACAGCGGAACCACCGGGGAGGAGAACTCGGCGATGACCAGTTTCCCGCCCGGCTTCGTGACCCGGAGCATCTCTGCCAGGGCCTTCTTCGGCTCGTTGACGTTGCGCAGCCCGAAGGAAATCGTGGTTGCGTCGAAGGAGTTGTCCTCGAAGGGCAGGTTGGTGGCGTCACCCGCTACGAAGTCAATGTCCGGGCGGCGGCGCTTGCCCACCTTGAGCATGCCAAGGGAGAAGTCGCAGGCGACAACTGAAACTCCGGCGTCGGCATAGGGCTCGCTGGAGGTGCCGGTACCGGCTGCGAGGTCCAGCACCCGGGAACCCGGGCGGGCGCCGACGGCGTCCACCACCAGGCGGCGCCAGCGGCGGGTCTGACCCATGGACAGCACATCGTTGACGATGTCGTACTTGGGAGCCACCTCATCGAACATGGCAGCGACTTCATCGGGGCGTTTTTCCAAAGTTGCGCGCTTCACCCGCTCATTGTCTCAAACAATGTTCAGGCGGCCGAACCGGCGGGTACTGGTTTGCTTTTGGCCACATACCCATGTGTTCCCGAACGCGGACGTGCTTGGCCAATGCGGGTCTCTCAGGGAGGCGGAGTAGGGTTGGAGGCATTATGACCACCCTGCGTTCCCTAACCATTCCTTTGGGCGTGCCGTCGGCCGCCATCGGGCTCCTGGAGTATCTGGTCCGCGATGACCAGCTGTGCTGGATCCGCCACGGCGAAGGCCTGGTGGGCTTCGGTGAAGTCCTGCGCCACACCTCCACCGGTCCGGACCGCTTTGACTCCGCCCGCACCTGGTGGAACGCAGTCAGCGCCGAAGCCGTCGTTGAAGACGAGGTGGAGGTTCCTGGAACGGGCCTGGCGGCTTTCGGGTCCTTCGCTTTCTCCAAGCGCTCCCCCTTCCTCTCCCGTGTAGTGGTACCCGAAATCATCGTTGGTTCCCGCAACGGCACGGCCTGGATCACGCAGACCACCGTCGATCCTGATGCAGTACTGGACCGTGAATCCGTAGTCGCGGCTCTGGCCGGGTACCTCGAGGAAATCTCTTCGGACTCGCTGTCCCTCGGCAGCGACACCATCCTTCCCGGCATGCTGTCCGAATCCGAGTGGAAGAACGCCGTCGCCCGTTCGGTGGCGCACATCGCCGCCGGCGAGCTGAGCAAGATCGTTCTGGCCCGGGACATCGTGGCCAGCCTGTCCGCTCCCATTGCCACCGCCCAGGTGCTGCGGGAACTTGCGCTGCGCTACGAGAGCTGCTGGACGTACTCCGTGGACGGGCTGATCGGGTCCACCCCGGAAATGCTGATCAAGGTGGAGGACGGCAAGGCCCGGGCCAGGGTACTGGCCGGTACGCTGGACCGTGCAACAGCCCCGCTGGATGATCCGGGCTACGCCAAGCGGGTCCTGGCCGGCTCGGAGAAGCAGCAGCACGAGCACGCGATCGCCATTGACTCGGTGACCCGCCAGCTGGAGCCCTTCACGTCTTCCATGACCTCACACAGCGAGCCGTTTGTGCTGGAGCTGCCCAACGTGTGGCACCTCGCCTCGGATGTCACCGCCGAGCTCCGGATGGAAGACGGTGCCGTACCCACGTCCCTGGACCTGGTTGAAGCGCTTCACCCGACGGCCGCCGTTTGCGGGTACCCGACCAGTGTTGCAGGCGAACTGATCAGTGAACTTGAACACATGGACCGGGGACCGTATGCCGGTCCGGTGGGATGGTTCGACGCCGCCGGCAACGGAGAATGGGGCATCGCCCTGCGCGGTGCCGTGATCGAAGAGCCCCAGACAGTCCGCCTTTATGCGGGCTGCGGGATCGTCTCAGGGTCCAATCCGGCTGCGGAGCTGGAGGAAACCTGGTCCAAGTTCCGTCCCATGCTCGAAGCGCTGGGACTGGACCGGGCACGGGTGCTCTCCGGCCAGCCTTCCTGAGCGGCGCGTACAATTTATTCCCGGAGCGCGGCTGTCTGCCGCCCTTTTCCTGCCCCCAACCGGAGCTGATGCTCCGTTCCGACCTAAGGTTCTAAACCCATGCACCACAAAGCACGCAAAGCCGTCGCCGCTGTTCTGGCCGTCGGTGCCCTCAGCCTCGCAGCCTGCAGCTCGGGGTCCGATTCGGCTGAGGACTCCGGCCTGGGACTGGTCAATGACGGCACGCTGACTGTCTGCTCCAACGTTCCGTTCCAGCCGTTCGAGTACGTGGATGACAACGGCGAGTACACCGGCTTTGACATGGACCTGACCCGCGAGATCGCCGCAGGCATGGATCTGGACTGGGAAATGCAGAATGTGAGCTTTGACGGCCTGCAGAGCGGCACCGTGCTGGCCGCCGGTCAGTGCGACGTAATCGCCGCCGCCATGTCCGTGACGCCGGAACGTGAAGCGAAGATGACGTTCTCCGAGCCGTATTATGACTCCCTCCAGTCCCTGCTGGTTCCGGCGAACTCCTCCGTGAAGTCCCTGGAGGACCTGGCCGGCAAGAAGATCGGCGTACAGCAGGGCACCACCGGTGAGTCCTACGCCCGCGACAACGCAGGCGACGCCGAGGTTGTCTCCTTCCAGACCGACGCCGAGCTCTTCCCCGCCCTGCAGGCCGGAGCCATCGACGCCGTTCTCCAGGACCTGCCGGTGAACCTGGACCACACCGACGGCGGTGCCTTCACCATCTCCGCGACCTACGAAACGGATGAAGTTTACGGCTTCGCCATGAAGAAGGACGGCAGTGAAGAACTGGCTTCCGCGGTGAACGCCCAGCTCACCGAGCTGCGGAACAACGGCAAGTACCAGGAGCTGTACGACAAGTACTTCACCGAATAGCACCCGAAGCTGCACGACGGCGCTGGCCCCGGTTCTCCCGGGTCCGCGCCGTCTGCCGTGCAGGGCATGCCGCGGCACGCTGTGACCTGCGGCACCCGGCCGAAATGGAATGCGTACAATCAAGACTGCTCGCCCATAACGACCGGGACCACCCGTGGTTCCGCCCAGCACCAAGAGAAGGTACCAATCCATGCCGTACAAAGCACGATCCTCCGTCCTGGCCGCTGCGGCGCTGTCCGCACTGGCGCTCTCCGCGTGCGGCGGCGGAAGCGACTCCGCCTCAGACTCAGGAATGAATCTGGTTTCCGAGGGCACACTCACAGTGTGCTCCGATGTTCCTTACGCTCCGTTTGAATTCGTAGGCGATGACGGCGAATACACCGGGTTCGACATGGACCTGGTCAAGGAAATCGCCGCCGGCATGGAGCTGGAACTCTCCGTACAGGATGTGGGCTTCGACGGCCTGCAGAGCGGTACCTCCCTGGCCGCAGGACAGTGCGACCTGGTAGCCAGCGCCATGACCATCACCGATGAGCGGAAGCAGAACCTCACGTTCTCCGATCCGTACTACGACTCGCTGCAGTCCATCCTCGTGCCTGAGGGCTCGGACATCACCAGCATCGAAGACCTCGCCGGCAAGAACCTGGGTGTCCAGCAGGGCACCACCGGTGAAGCGTACGCACGGGAGAACGCACCCGAGGCCGAGATCAGCTCCTTCCCGTCCGACGCCGAACTGTTCCCTGCCCTGCAGGCCGGACGGGTCGACGCCGTGCTCCAGGATCTCCCGGTCAACCTGGGCCACACCCAGGAAGGCGCCTTCACCATCGCGGAGAAGTTCGAGACCGACGAGTCCTACGGCTTTGCCATGGCCAAGGACGCCAATGAAGATCTGGTCTCCGCCGTTAACTCACAGCTCGCTGAGCTGCGTGAAAACGGAAAGTACCAGGAGATTTACGACAAGTACTTCACCGAGTAAGACCTGACTGACCGATTGCCGTCCCGGGTGGAAGACCCTGCCCGGGACGGCACCTCACTTCCGCGGAAGGCTCTCCCCCTTGAAACCGTCCACCCGCAGACGCCTCACCCGGGGCATCCTGTATGCCGTCTTCGTCCTGGCCGTTCTTGCCGTAGTCCTGCTCGCGGACTGGAAGGCAATCGGGGTCAACTTCTTTGACCCCGAAGTGGCCCGCAGGGCGTTCCCGGACATCATCACGGTGGCCGTGAAGAACACCGTCGTCTACACCATCATTGCGTTCATCGGCGGCCTGATCCTGGGCCTGATCCTCGCGCTGATGAAGCTCTCGCCCGTGGGTCCCTACCGCTGGGCGGCGACGATCTACATCGAGATCTTCCGTGGGCTCCCGGCCCTGCTGGTCATCTTCGCGATCGCCTTCGCCGTACCGATTGCGTTCAACTGGCGACCGCCGGGAGGCAGCGCCGGAGCAGGCCTCATCGCCCTCATCATGGTTTCCGGCGCCTACATTGCAGAAACCATCCGCGCCGGCATCCAGGCGGTTCCGGCCGGCCAGACTGAAGCCGCCCGCTCCCTGGGCATGGGCCCGGCCTGGACCATGATCTCCGTGACCCTTCCGCAGGCGTTCCGCATCATCACGCCGCCGCTGACCAACGAGCTGGTTATCCTGATCAAGGACACCTCGCTGCTGTTCATCGCCGGCATGGCCCTGCAGGACCGCGAACTGACCACCTTCGCCCGGGACTCCGTCTCGCAGTCCGCCAACGCCACCCCGCTGGTCCTGGCTGCGGTCATGTACCTGATCATCACCCTGCCGCTGACGCAGCTGGTCGCGAAACTCGAACGCCACAACCAGAGAGGCCGGTAACCCAGCGTGAGCACAGCTGCCCTCAATCCGTCCCCGAACAGCCCCGCCATCGAAGTTAAGAACCTGCACAAGTCCTTCGGCGACAATGAAGTCCTCAAGGGGATCGACTTCCACGTCAACCAGGGCGAAGTCGTCTGCGTCATCGGCCCGTCCGGCTCCGGCAAGTCCACGCTGCTTCGCTGCGTGAACCGGCTGGAAGAACCGACGTCCGGAACCATCCTGGTTGAGGGCACGGACATCACCGACCCTGAGACGGACCTGGACGCGGTCCGGACCCGCATCGGCATGGTGTTCCAGCAGTTCAACCTCTTCCCGCACCTGAACGTGCTGCAGAACCTGACCCTGGCCCAGCGCCGGGCGAAGAAGCGCGGCAAGGCCGAAGCCGAGGAAACCGCCATGAAGAACCTGGCGAAGGTAGGCCTGGCCGACCGTGCCAAGGCTTTCCCGGCCCAGCTCTCCGGCGGCCAGCAGCAGCGCGTGGCGATCGCCCGCGCCCTGTCCATGGACCCGGACATGATGCTCTTCGATGAACCCACCTCCGCTTTGGACCCCGAACTGGTCGGTGATGTCCTGGAGGTCATGCGCCAGCTGGCCCAGGAGGGCATGACCATGATGGTGGTGACCCATGAGATGGGCTTCGCCCGTGAAGTTGGCGACCGTGTGGTGTTCATGGACGGCGGCGTCGTCGTCGAACAGGGCGCACCGGAGGCCGTGCTGGGCAACCCGCAGCACGAGCGGACCCGTTCATTCCTCTCCAAGGTCCTTTAGCTCTTTACAACAAACGGCTGTGGCCTGCACCCTTCCCGGTGCAGGCCACAGCCGTTTTTGCTGCCGCTTTGCAGTTAGCCGACGGCGCTGTGCACCGCGGCCTGCACCCGGCGGTGCAGGGCGCGCAGGCCGGAGCGCTCCACCTTCACTTCGATGACGGACCGGCCCTGCACCGGCGCCTGCAGTGCGGCTTCCAGCTCCTCGGCCGTGCCCGCTGCCTGGTGCCGCACGCCGTAGCCTGCTGCCAGGGCAGCGAGGTCAGCCCGGTGCGGGGTTCCGAAGAAACGCTCGACGACGTCCCGGTACTCCTCCCGCTCCCCCAGTTCGCCGTGCTCAAGGGTGGTGAAGATTCCGCCGCCGGCGTCGTTCAGCACCACCAGCTGCAGGTCCGGCTCCGTCTCGCCGTCGCCAAGGAGAAGGCCGCCGGCATCGTGCAGGAAGGTGAGGTCACCAAGCAGCAGGCGTGTAGGGATTCCGTTGGACAGGGCGATGCCCGACGCCGTGGAGATGGTTCCGTCGATACCGGCCAGGCCCCGGTTGGCGTAGACGTCCAGCGGATGCCAGTTCCCGGAGGCCACCAGGTCGACGTCACGGATGGTGTTGGAGGAGCCGAGCACCAGGTTGGCATCGGAGTTCTCCCACACCAGGCCGGCAACGTGCAGCCCGCTCAGCCCGGCTTCGGCATCGAGCAGGTTCCGGATAGCGGTTCCAGCCGCGTCCGAGGCCCGCTGCCAGGTCTCCAGCCAGCCGGGGGCTCCCCGTCCTGCGAAAGCAAGCAGCGAAGCCAGGTCCGCAACAATCGTTTCGGGCCGCTTGCCGGGCGTAAACCAGTTCACCGGGCGCGGCACGTAGAGGACCTTCTTCACGTCGGGCCGGGCCAGCAGTGCGGACACCGGCCGGGACAGCGTTGGGCGGCCGAAGATGACTACACGTTCAATCTCCGGACCGAGGTCCGCAAGGAGCAGCCGGTACGCCGTGATGGCGTTGGGCCCGAAGCGGGCGTTGGAGGAGGGTTCGGCCAGCAGCGGCAGTCCGGCCCGCCGGGCGAAGATCGCGGCGGTCTCCCCTGCACCGTCGCCAGCAATCACCACCGTCCGGTGGATTCCGCCGAGCTCCGCGAGGGCGCCCGGTGTTTCCTCCGCCCCGCCAGGCGGAAGGGCATCGAAAGCTGGCTCCCCGGCGGCGCCAAGCGCGTCTGCCCCGGTGGGAATGAGCGGATCTCGGAACTGCAGGTTAATGTGCACCGGGCCGGCGGGTGTGGACCCGTCCAGCTTCGCAAACGCTGCCGCGATGGGTCCGGCGGGGTCCATGCCGGCTTCGATGTCCGCTGCCACGGCCGGGAAACGGCCGAAGATGCCGTCCTGGACGGTGGTCTGGTTGGCTCCCGTGCCGTGAAGTTCTGCCGGGCGGTCAGCGGAGAGGACCACGAGCGGAATGCCCGCGTGGTGGGCTTCCATCACGGCCGGGAGCAGTTCGCCTACGGCAGTGCCCGACGTCGTGACGACAGCTGCCGGGCGGCCGCCGCCGCGGGCAAGTCCCAGGGCTGTGAAGCCGGCGACCCGCTCATCGATGCGGACGTGCACGTGGACCCGGCCCTGCGCCTGGGCTTCGGCCAGGGCGTAGGCCAGAGGTGCGCTGCGGGATCCGGGAGCGAGCACCACATCCCTCACGCCGGTGCGGGCCAGGGCCGAGATGGCCGACCGTGCTGCCTGCAGGGAACTGAGGTCGTTTCCTTCCGCAGGTCCGGTGGTGGACTGGGTGGAGGACTGGCTGGACGAATAAGAGGATCCGGTCACTTCTCCATCCTAGGGTTCGGCGGTCCCGGGCGGTGCCTTCGAATCCGGTAACGGCCGCTGCATGACCCAACCTGCCGACCCCGGGAAGCCCCGCAGGCGCTGCAGCACACTCGTCTGCTGCAGCAGAAAGGTTTGCCCCTGAGGCAGGCGGGATTACGCCTGCCGGGCGAGCAGCCGGGCGTGCACCCGGGCCAGCCGGTCCAGCCACCACTGCTTCCGCTCCGGGGCAGCCGCGTAGCGCTCCAGCAGCTCCGCGGAAACCGGCACCCCGCGCACTGCCAGGGCACCGCCGTCGGCCACCAGCGGCTCAGCGGTGACATCGCCCTCCATCAGCGACAGGGTGCCGAGACCGCAGGCGTAGGGCAGTTCTGGCAGGGAAGCGGCCAGCGCGACTCCGGTACGGATGCCCACTGACGTGTCCAGCGCGGAGCTGACGACGGCGGGAAGCCCGGCGGCTGCCACCACCTCCAGGGCGCGGCGCACCCCGCCCAGCGGTGCTGCCTTGACCACGATCAGGTCTGCGGCGTCCTCGCGGGCCACCAGCAATGGATCGGTTTCCTTACGGACACTTTCGTCCGCGGCGATCAGCACGGGAATGCCGCGGCGGCCCAGTTCCTCCCGGACGGTGCGCAGTCCCGGAATGCCGGGGACGGGCTGTTCGGCGTATTCGAGTCCCGCTTCGGCCAGGGCTTCCAGGGCGCCGACGGCGGTGGCCACGTCCCAGCCGCCGTTGGCGTCGATGCGGATACCGGCGTTCGGCAGCAGCCGGCGTACTTCGGCCACGCGGGCGAGGTCGTCGGCGACGCTCTGTCCGCGTTCAGCGACTTTGACCTTGACGGCTGGGACGTCCCCGAACCGGGCCAGGACCTGCCCGACCTGTTCCACGCCCACGGCGGGAACAGTTCCGTTCACGGGGATCGAGGTGCGCACCGGTTCCGGATAGCCCTGCCAGGCCGCTTCGATGCCCGCTGCCAGCCAGGCGGCTGCCTCCTGGTCACCGTATTCCGGGAACGGGGAGAACTCTCCCCAGCCGGCCGGTCCGCGGAAGAGGAGCGCTTCCCGGTGCAGTATCCCGCGGAACTTCACGCGCATGGGAAGGGAAACCACGTGGGCGTTTTCCTGCAGGTCGTTCAGGGAGGGCAAGTCGTTCGGGTCCACCCGGCCAGCCTACCGCGCCGGCCCGGCGGCGCTGCCGGAGCCCGATGCACAGCCACTCCCATCGGGCCGCGTAGTCCTGCAGTACCGGCCCTGGGCAGCTGCGGTGTGGAACACTGCCCGAAGCTGCCGGGCTCACAGGAAACCTGCACGGAGGTATGGCACGCTTGAGGGGATGGATACGCGCAATCTCCTGAACAACCGCCGTCCCGTGCGGAGGCTGGCCGGGCACAATCCTGCCCTCTTTCTTTTCGCTGCACTGCTGGCTGCTGCCGGCGCCGCGGTAACGTATTTTGGCTTCGTCCGGACCACTACCGGGCAGTTCGCCGATGAATCAGCCTGGCGTGAGGCGGAGCTGGTCGCCCCGGGAACCCGGCTCCCCGCGCTTCGGTTCCTGGACAGCCTTCCCCTGGTGTCGGTGTTCATTGCGCTGGCGGTCATCGTTGCAGTAACCCTGTACCGCAGGCGCCTCTCCCCTGGCGTCATTGCCCTGGCCACGATGGCCGCAGCCAACCTTGCCACGCAGCTGCTCAAGAACCTGCTGCTGGACCGTCCCGACCGCGGCGTCATCACCCTGGACTTCAACTCCCTGCCGTCGGGCCACACCACCATGGCAGCTTCCGCCATGGCCGCGGTGTTCCTCGTCTCTTCACCCCGCTGGCGTCCGGCTGTGGCGGCCCTGGGCGGGACCTATGCCGTACTGGCAGGCTCGGCAACGTTCTTTAATCTCTGGCACCGGCCGGCCGACGTCGTTGCCGCCTTCTTCATCGTCTCGGCCTGCACTCTGGTGGGCGGCCTGATCATGATGCGCACCAACCGGGACTGGAACACCCTGCCCGCAGGCAGCCGCGGTGCGGCCGGGCGGCTTTGGACCGGGCTTTCCGTGACGGCCGGCCTGCTCGCCCTCGCGCTCTCGGCAGCCCTGTACGCCTATGCCCGCTGGGGCGGCGGCGTGGCGGGCCTGGATGAGCGTCCGCTCTACTTCTGGTGCGGACTGTCACTGATCGTTGGTGTGGGCTACGTGCTGGCTGCCCTGGGCTCCTGGCTGTTCACGCAGCAGGCCGGGGACCGCTAAGGGCCGATCCGGCGCCCTTTCGGCACGTACTTCCACAGCACTCCGGCCCCGGCGAGGCCCATGACGGCCGTGGCCGTAATTCCGGCCGAGAGCGACACCGCCGCAGTCACCGCGGAGAGCAGGCCGGGGCCGGAGAGGATCCCGATGTCCGAGAGCAGCCGCCACAGGCCCAGGAACTGCGGCCGGCCCGGCTGCGGGGAGAAATCCGCGCCCAGCGTCATGACGATGCCGGAGCCGATTCCGTTGCCGAAGCCGATCAGCAGCGCCGCCAGCAGCAGCTGCAGCGGTGTGGAGGTCAGCGGCAGCAGGCCCAGCCCGGCGGCCATCAGCAGCATGCACGGCACCGCTACGGCACGGCGGCCGCGCAGGTCCATGACCCGTCCGGCCGGATAAAAGATCAGCATGTCGATGCCGGCGGAGATGCCGTAGATCAGCGCCGTCTGGGCGGGATCAATGCCCAGGTGCTGTGCCCAGAGCGGGATGACGGCCTGCCGGGTAGCCCTCACGGCAGCAATAAGCAGCACCCCGATGCCCACCGTGCCGAAGACGCGTGAGTGGCTGTGGAGAATTGAACCGATGGTGGGCGCAGCCGTGGCCTCGTCCGCTTCCTCCGGCTGTGCATCCCGTGCTGCCCGCTTTCCCCTGCCGGGTGTACGCACGCTCAGGTCCGGAACAGTCAGGCTCAGCAGGCCTGCGGCGAACGCGGCCACGGCACCCACCCAGTACGCACCCGGCGTTCCGGCGAAGGACATCACGCCGGCAGCCGCAAACGGACCGATGAAGACACCAATGCGGTTGGAGCCGCCCAGCGTGGACAGCGCCCTCGCCCGGAACTCCAGCGGCACCGCTTCTGTGACGTAGCTCTGGCGTGCCAGCCCAAAGACGGCGCCGGCCATTCCCACCATAAAAACTGACAGGGCAAAGACCCAGAGCACGGGCACCGAAGCGGCCAGCACCATGGCCAGCGCACACCACGCCGCCGCTCCGGCCAGGGCCCACTTCTCCCCGAACCGGGTGGTGACCAGCGTGGCAGGGACGTTGGTGAGCAGGGAACCGATGCCGGTCAGCGTAACGATCGCGGCAGCAAGGGCCACGGTGGCGCCGAGGTCACGAGCGGTCAGCGCAACGACCGGGAGGATTGCCCCGATTGCCGTTCCGTAGAGCACGGTGGGGCCGAAGGCCGGGACGGCGATGCTCCGCAGTCTGAAGGTATTTATTGCTTCAGCCACTTCCAGCGTGCCAGTGTCCGCAGCCGGGTCAGCAGCGCCCGGGACTGCTCGGGTCCGTAAGGCAGGATGGGGATGGCCTTGGTCATGTCCGTCGAGGCCTGGTCCATGGCGCTGCGGGTTACGGCGACGGCGGTGCGCATCTTGTTCATTTGGGTGGTCACGAAGTCCATGTCCACCGGTTTGCCGTGTCCGGGCACCACTGTGCTGTACAGGTCTTCCAGCGCGGTGATCTTCCCCAGCGTGCGGATCCACTCTTTGGGGTAGGAGTCGCCGAAGTTCGGATCAGCTCCCTGCTCCACGAGGTCCCCGGCGAACAACACATCCCCGGCACCGACCAGCAGGTCGTGGTCGGTATGCCCGCGGCCCAGGTGGAAAAGCGTCACGGACATTCCGCCCAGGTCCAGGTCGACCGGGGCGCCATCAACCAGTTTCTGCGGCGCCACGATCGCGGTGCCCGGCCCGGTTCCGGCTGCCATGCCCGGCTCGACGGCGGCAACGGAGGAACGCTGTTCCTCACCCGAGTCGCTGATCGTCCGTGCGCAGGCGCTGGTCGCCCAGATCTCCTCGACGCCGTTGTCCATCAGGTAGGCGTTGCCGAAGTAGTGGTCGAAGTGCGCGTGGGTGTTTACGGCGATGACCGGCAGGTCAGTCAGCTTGCGGATGCCGTCCAGCAGGGCCTTCGCCTGCGCCGGACCGGCCCCGGTATCCACCAGCAGCGCCCGCTCCTGCCCGATAATCAGGCCTGAGTTCATGCCCCAGCCGGGGCTTGACCGCACATAGGTGTGCGGTGCCAGCTCCAGCCAGTCATCGGGGGTTTGCGGGGTGGTCTGCGTCATGGCGTCCGTCCTTCTGGTATCTGCGCTAACCAACCTACCGTGTGCCGGCAGTTACAGGTCAGCCAGGACGCTTCCCGGGTTCTCTATTGCATCCGCTACGTAACGAAGGAACCCGCCGGCCGTGCCGCCGTCGCACACCCGGTGGTCAAAGACCAGGGTCAGCTCCGTCATTTTCCGCACGGCCAGCTGGCCGTCCACCACCCAGGGCTTGTCGATGATGCGGCCGATGCCCAGGATCGCCGACTCCGGATAGTTGATGATCGCGGCGCTGCCGTCCACGCCGAAGACACCGTAGTTGTTCAGTGTGAAGGTTCCGCTGGTCAGTTCCGCCGGGGTGGCGGCGCCGGAGCGGGCCGACGCCGTCAGCCGCCGGATCTCGGCGTCCAGTTCCCGGGCGCTGAGCTTTTCGGCGTGCCGGATGGAGGGAACCATCAGGCCGCGGTCTGTCTGCGCGGCGAAGCCGAGGTTGACGCCGTCGAAGGCCACCAGTTCGGCATCCGGTCCGGTTCCTGCGACGTAGCGGGTGTTCAGTTCCGGGAACCGGCGCAGGCCGGCCAGTGTGAACCGGGCCAGGAAAGCCATCAGGCCCGGGGTGTTTTCCGGGTCCCGGCGCTTGAGGTCCGCACGCAGTTCCAGCAGCGCCGTGGCATCCACGTCCACCCAGACGGTGGCTTCCGGGATTTCACTGCGGCTGGCGCTGAGGTTCGCGGCGACGGTGCGGCGCAGTCCCTTGACCGGGGTGCGGGACGCGACGCCCAGGCCGGAACGCGGGTCCGTATCGCCGGGTGCCGGAGCTGCCGGCGACGCGGGCACGGGGGCCGTTGCAGGTGCGGCGGTAGATCCGGCGCTGATGGCCAGTTCGACGTCGCGGCGCAGGATCAGGCCGTCGCGTCCGGTGCCGTGTACAGAGCGCAGCGCGATTCCGGATTCGCGGGCCAGGCGGCGGACCAGCGGCGAGATGCACCGCGGTGCCTCCGAGGTTGCGGGAGCCGGGTCAGCCACCGCAACGGGTGCCGGAGCCGGCGCGGCTGCGGCCCGGCGCGGAGCGCGGGTGCGGCGGTTGGTCCCATGCCCTCCCGGAGTTCCGTAGCCGATCAGCACGTTGCCGGAACCGGCCCGTTCTTCCTGCCGGTAGGCTTCGCCGGCAGGATCGGGGTCGCCCGGTGCTGCCGGGGCGGTCGCTTCCGGTGCCGGGGCATCCGCCGTCGTGCGCACCGAAATCAGCGGCTTGCCGACGTCGATACTCTCGCCGGCAGCACCGTGCAGCGTCTGCACTACGCCCGCGAACGGGGAAGGGACCTCCACGAGCGACTTGGCGGTTTCAACTTCGGCAACGGGCTGGTCCACGGTGATGGTGTCGCCCTCGGCAACGAGCCAGTTCACCAGTTCCGCGTCGGTCAGGCCTTCTCCCAGGTCGGGGAGCAGGAAAGTGCGCACGCTCATTTGTCCTCCCACTGCAGTTCATCAACGGCGTCCAGAATCCGGTCCACGCCGGGCAGGAAGAAGTGCTCCAGTTTCGGCGCCGGATACGGGATGTCGAAGCCGGTTACCCGCAGCACGGGCGCTGCGAGTGAGTGGAAGCAGCGCTCCTGGATGCGGGCCACGATTTCGGAGGCAACAGACGCGAAGCCGGGGGCCTCGGAGATCACGACGGCGCGGCCGGTCTTGCGGACGGAAGCGCACACTGTTTCGTCGTCAAAGGGAACGATGCTGCGGACGTCGATGACCTCCAGGCTGCGGCCCTCGGCGGCAGCGGCTTCCGCGGCGGACAGGGCCGTGGAGACAGACGGCCCGTAGGCGATCAGGGTTGCGTCGGTGCCTTCGCGGGCAACCGCGGCCTTGCCGATCGCGGGGTCCGACGCGGTGGAGTGCGCTTCGAACGGTGCGCGCAGGGCTGCCAGGTCAACGACTTCCTTGGTCCAGTACAGCTTCTTGGGTTCCAGGAAGACCACCGGATCAGGGAAGCGGATGGCTTCGCGGAGCATGGTGTAGGCGTCCGCAACGGTGGCCGGGGCCAGGACGGTCAGGCCCGGAGTGTGGGCGTAGTAGGACTCGGAGGAGTCGCAGTGGTGCTCCACTCCCCCAATCCCGCCGGCGTACGGAATACGGATCACCAGGGGCAGTCTGACCTTGCCCCGGGTGCGGTTGGACATCTTGGCAACGTGGCTGACCACCTGCTCGAACGCCGGGTAGGCGAAGGCGTCGAACTGCATTTCGACCACCGGGCGGATCCCGTTCATGGCCATGCCCACGGCCATGCCCATGATGCCGGACTCCGCCAGCGGGGTATCGAAGCAGCGTTCCTCGCCGAATCGTGCGGTCAGGCCGTCGGTAATGCGGAAGACGCCGCCGAGCGGGCCGACGTCCTCGCCGAACATCACCACGGCGGAATCCGCGGCCATTTCGTCTGCCAGGGCGGTGTTCAGTGCCTTCGCGAAGGTCAGGCTGACGCGGGTGTCTTCGGGCGCAGGCGCCTGTGCTGTGACTGTCATTGGTGGCTCCTGTTAGTCCTGTGCCCGGGAAAGCTCGTCCGCGAGCAGTGCGGCCTGCTCGGCGAGCTGCGGGGTGCGGCTGTCATAGACGAAGTTGAAGAGGTCCATGGGCTCGGGCACGATGTCCGTGTTCAGGCCTTCGCGGATGCGGGCGGCAACCGTCTCTGCTGCTGCCGTCATGGTTTCCTCGGCAGCGGCGTCGAGCACCCCGAGGCCGGTGAGATAGCTGCGCAGCCGGGTCAGCGGATCGCGCGGCACCCACTTGGCGACGTCGTCGTCGGAACGGTAGCGGGTAGCGTCGTCGGCATTGGTGTGGGCCTGCATACGGTAGGTGTGCGCCTCGACCAGGGCCGGGCCGCCGCCTTCGCGGGCACGCTCGACGGCGGCGCCCAATACGGCCAGCAGTGCGGCGGCGTCGTTGCCGTCCACCCGCTCACCGGGCATGCCGTAGCCGATTGCCTTGTGCGCCAGGGACGGGGCAACGCTCTGGTTCTTCAGCGGCACGGAGATGGCGTATTCGTTGTTCTGCACAAAGAAGACCACGGGAACGTGGAAGACGGCCGCGAAGTTCAGCGCCTCGTGGAAGTCGCCTTCGCTGGTCGCGCCGTCGCCGCACATGGCCAGCACCACGGTGTTCTCACCGCGGAGCTTGGCTGCATGGGCCACGCCGACGGCGTGCAGCAGCTGGGTGGCCAGCGGCGTCGCCTGGGGTGCCACGTTGTGCTCATACGGGTCGTAGCCGGCATGCCAGTCACCCTTGAGCAGGGTCAGCACCTGCAGCGGGTCAACGCCGCGGTGGATGACGGCAACCGTGTCGCGGTAAGTCGGGAACAGCCAGTCCCCGTCGGCCAGCACGGCGGCGGCGGCAATCTGGCAGGCTTCCTGGCCGTGGGAGGAGGGGTAGACCGCCAGGCGGCCCTGCCGGACCAGGGCGTTGGCCTGGTCGTTGATGCGCCGTCCGGCCACCAGTCCTTCAAACGCGGACTTCAGGGCGTCGCCGTCGGGCAGCGGGTACTTTTCGCTGTGCCGGTGGGTGCCGTCAGCGTCGATCAGCTGGACCGGTTCGGCGGAGGGCAGCATGGTGGCGGTGCGGTCCTCGTTGTCCTCCGGCCGCGTGCCCTGTGCGGACCCGGCGCTTGTGTTCCCGGTGGGAATAGTCATTGGAATCTCCGTCTGCCGCGGCGGATGCCGGAGGGCTTTCCGGGCGTCCCGGTTCCTCCGGCGTGGGTGGAATTTCTGTAAGCCCAGTATGCGGAAGCAGACGATTCGCATCTAGCGGAGGCGGAAATCCTAGATTTTCTGCATCCTTCTGCGTATTGTGATGGACGAGTTGTAAAAGTGAGCTGGATTACTTTGAAGGACGTAGACACTATGGCCCAGGCGCCGGCGGCATTGGATGACATCGACAAGCGGATCCTGGCAGAGCTCACGCGGGACGGCCGGGCGTCCGTCAGTGCGGTGGCCGAGGCGGTCCACATTTCCCGCGCACACGCCTACTCTCGGATCTCCAAGCTGACAGGTTCCGGCGTCCTGACCCGCTTCACCGCACTGGTGGACCCGGTCAAGGCAGGCCTGCGGTCCAGTGCGTACGTCACGCTGAAGGTCCGCCAGCAGTCCTGGCGGGAACTGAAGGAAGTGCTGCGGAAAATCCCCGAGGTGCACCACGTTGCCCTGGTCGGCGGGTCCTTCGACGTGATCCTGCTGGTCCGTGCGGAGGACAACCTGCATCTGCGGCAGGTGATCTTCGACCAGCTGCAGTCCGCTCCGGGGGTGCTCGACACCCAGACGTTCCTCGTCTTTGAGGACCTCGACGTCCGCTAGCCCTCCAGGGACGGGAGGTCAGTTCTCGTCGTGCCCCTGGTCCATGCTCATCTGATCCTCGGCGGGGGGCGTCTCTCCCGGCGGAACCCCGCCGCCGGGCTCCAGGCCGGTGATGTTGCCTTCGGCCGGATCAGGATTCACCCGCCGGCCCTTCTCACCGCTGCCGGCATGGTTTCCGGTGCCCTCCTGAGTATCCGGACCCTTCTGCGCCTCGGCGGCGTTGTCAGCGTCCTTGGGCTTGTCCGGGTTGGCAGGATCATTGTTCGGATCGTAGCTTTGCGTCATCGTGGCCTTTCGGTGATGTCCCGCAGGGGGAAAACATTTAGTCAGCATACTGACGTTTCCAACCTAGCTGGATTACCGGCGGCCGGGCAATCCCTATTCGAAGAGCTCCTCTCCCACGAATCCGCCCTCCCTGGCTCCCGGCGGCACGGCGAAGACAGCCGACCCGATCGGCGTCGTCCACTCGTTGAGCAGGTCCAGCTTGTCCAGGCGCTGCTGGATCGGCACGAACTGCGCTGCGACGTCGGCCTGGAACGCCACGAAGATCTGCCCGGCGTTGGAGACCGGGCCGCCCGGCTCCGGGGCGTCGTCGTAGTTGTAGCCGCGGCGGAAGATCCGCTGGCGCGGATCATCGGGGCGGGCACGGCGCATGTGTGCGTACTCGGGGATGACCTTGAACCCGAGTCCGGTCACGGCGTCGAAATCCGGTTCGTCCCGCTCATTTTCGCCGGTCAGCGGCGCACCGTTGGCGAGCCTGCGTCCCACCGCTTCTTCCCGGCCCCGCCGGTCCAGTTCATCCCAGGTGTCCAGGTTCATCGCGATCCGGCGGACCACCATCGAGGTGCCGCCTTCCAGCCAGGCCGGAATCTCTGCGTCGCCCCACACCACCCGGTCGAATTCGGGGCTTCCGGGCAGCGCGTTCGCGGAACCGTCCACCTGACCGAACAGATTGCGCATGGTGGTGCCGGCAGGTTCGCTCCCGTAGGCATGGCGGAACCCGGGCTGGATCCAGCGCACGACGGCGAACGCACGGCTGTCCTTCAGCAGCATCCGCTGGGCGTGGGCAAGGGTCAGCGGGTCGTCGGCGCACAGCTGGAGCATCAGGTCTCCCCCGCTCCAGCGATCTTCGAGTGCATCGATGCTGAAGGAAGGAAGCGGCCCCAGCCAGGCCGGGGCCAGCTTCGGTGCGACGGCAGCCACGAGGCCGGGTCCGAACCCGAAAGTCACCGTCAGCCGTGCCGGATTCCGGGCCAGCTCAGGTTCGGTGTCCGCCAGTGCCGGTTCGCCCTGGGTGAGGGCAGCGGCGTCGTCACTGAGCATCCGCAGCCAGGACCGAATCCGGTCCCCGCCTATGCCCTCGCGCAGGTCAAGGGCAACGAAGGCAGCATATGCCCCCGGTGGCGTGGCGATCCCGGCCTGGTGGGGACCATAGAACTGAACAGTTTCCCTGCCGTTGAGCCCGGCCTCGTCCAGGCCCGTGCGTTCCAGCTCCGCGGCCGTGCCGCGGCTGCCGACCAGATGACCACCGGCAGCCGCTACAGCACCCAGACCGGCGGCAGCACCGCCGAAGAGCAGGCGGCGCCGAGCTACGCCGTGGGGTGCGGTCTCACCGCTCATCAGTGCTCCGCGGAATCGTGGGTTTCCCCACTGCCATGGCCCTCAGCGCCGTGGGTTTCAGTTCCGTGGTCCTCGTTTCCGTGGCCATCTTCGGCCCCATAGCTTTCGTTGGCTCCGGCAAAGTCCTTTGCCACTGCGTCGACGTCCAGGGTGGAACCGTCGGCCAGTTCCAGGGTGATGGTCACGGTGTCTCCGGCCAGCAGCCCGTCCGTCAGACCCATCAGCATCAGGTGGCTGGCTCCGGGCTCCAGGAGGTATTCGCTGCCGGCGGGGACCACAAATCCGCCTTCAATTTCGCGCATCACCATGGCGCCGTCGTCGTCCATGGCCACCTCGTGCAGCTCCACGGCGGACGCTGCGGAAGAGCTTGCGGCAACGACCGTCAGATCCTCATCGCCGGAGTTTTCAAGCGTGCCGAAGGCGCCGGTCATTCCCCCGGCTTCTGCGGCCTTGGTCCAGGCACCGGTCATGGACAGAGCCGCGGCGTCATCCGCGGCGGATGTGTCAGCAGCGGGGGTGGAGGATCCACAGCCGGTCAGCGCTGCAGCGGAGACGGCAAGCACGGCTGCCGCAAGGGTGAATTTCTTCATGTTTTTCGGTACTCCAAAGGTGTGTTCCGCGCATTCGGCGCGGGCAAGGGAAAGGTGCGGCAGTGCCGGAGCACCCCCGCAGGAATTGCCGTGTGGCGGCAGTTTTGGTTAGGCGCTGGTACCGCGGCGCTTCTTCACCTGGACCACGATTGCCCAGGCTGCGAGGGCTGCAGCTGCTCCTACGCCGGCACCGGCGAGGGCCCACGGCAGGTGGGATGCCACACCGGACTCCTCCGCTGCCGGTTCTGCCTCTGCCGGATCTGCGGAAGCGCTGGGAGCGGGCTCACTGGCTGCCGGGCTGGCGGCAGATTCAGAGACCGCCGGTGCGGGGGTTTCCTCCGCACCTGCCGGAGCGTTCACGGTGAAGCTGAAAGTGCCGGTGATGGGGTGTCCGTCGCCGGACACTGCGCGCCAGTTGACCTTGTATTCGCCGGCGCCGAGGGCGGGCACAGCCTGCACCAGGGTCTCCCGGGTCAGCACCGGCTCGGACTCAGCCAGGTTGGTCCCGGCAGCGTCCTCGACGATGACCTGGTTGCCCAGGTCCATGAGTTCCGAGCTGAAGACCAGTTCGATTTCGGAAGGAGCGGTGTCCAGGACAGCGCCGTCCGCCGGGTTGGAGGACACAAGTTCATCGTGCGCGTGTGCCGGTGCTGCAAGGAAGATAACCGCAGCGAAGGCTGCGAGGAGAGCTGCGGCAAGGAGCGAGGCACGTGTGCGGGCCTGGCGGTAAAAGGTGGTAGGCATAGCTGCTTTCCGTTCCGGGTAGGAACTGGGATTCGTGTGGGTGCGCGGGTGCGCCTAGCTGGACACGAATGCAGCAGGTGGGCCCCGGTGCCGGAGCGTCAGAAGGGGAATGCCGAGGTTGCGCAGCCCGAGCGGCCGCACGGCCAGGACTGCAGCGACGGGCCGGGGAAGGTGCGCGGGCCGGAACAGCGGCAGCAGTGCGCCGGGCCGGACGCCGAGAGCCTCGACGAGCCGGCCCAGCGTCCGTTCGCCGTGGGCAATGATCCACACCGTTGCGGCTGCGGCCAGCGCGTGGCTGAGCCACATCGCCAGGCCGTGCGCAGGTGCCGCGGTTGAAGCGGCCGCTGCCGCGGTGCCGGCCTCTGCCAGGGAAGACGCCGCATGATGGGCGTGGGCGGTGTGCTCACCGACTGCTGCCGGGGCAGAGCCGAAACTGAAGATGAGGTGGAACAGGCCCTGGCTGAACACTACGGCGGTGCTGAGCCGGGGAAGAGAAAGACCGCGTCCGGCGAGGAGGCAGCTGACCATCCCGGAGACTGCCAGGCAGAACAGTACGAGGGCCGGTTCGGGAGCGGCACCGCCGCCAAGCACGTGCGACGCAGCAGCCACGGCCGTGGCCGCGAATGCTCCGGCCCAGCCGCGCACCAAGCGTACGGCACGCGCTGTCATCGGTCCTCCTCAGGCACCGTGTACCGGGCGGGGTCGCATCCGGCCCTGTAATTCTCCCGAAGTTTCGACGCCGTGTCGAATACCCACTCCGCCATTACCGCCGAAAGGCCAGTTACGGCTCCTATGACGCGTGAAAAGAGCCGCAACTGGCCTTTCGGCGGGTTGAAGACGGGAAGGGGAAAGCTAGCCCTTAAACTCGGGCTTGCGCTTTTCCTTGAAGGCGGCGAAGCCTTCGGCATAGTCTTCGGTGCCGCAGAGCACACCCTGGGCCTTGTTCTCATCCTCGATGGAATCCCACAGGCCCAGGCGGGCGTCGCGGATCTGGGCAACCAGTTCCTTCGATGCCCGGAACGCTTCGGTGGCACCGGAGGCGACCCGGGCCACAGTCTCCCGCGTGGTTTCCAGCAGGTCGTCCGCGGGGAAAGCCCGGCTGAACAGCCCGGACCTCACGGCTTCGGCCCCGCTCATCAGATCCGCCGTGTAAATCAGGTCCAGCGTGCGGTGCGCGCCGAGCCGTTCGGTGAACAGCCAGTGCCCGCCCGAATCCAGGGTGGCGCCGAGGTTCGCGAACGGAGAACCGATCTTGGCGTTCTCAGCCACGTAAACCACATCGGTGGCTACAAGCAGGCCCAGTCCGACGCCGAGGCTGGCGCCCTGCGCGGCCGCGAACGTCGGTGCCGGGAAGGCCGCCATCTTCTTCAGCAGCGGGGTGACCAGATCGCCCAGGTAGGCGTAGGCGTCGTCGTCCGCGGGTACGACGGCGGAGATGTCCCGTCCGGCGCAGAACGCCCGGCCCTCGCCGCGCAGCAGCAGCGCCCGCACTCCGGCGGCTTCCGCGTCGTCGTACGCCTTGTAGAGATCTGCCAGTGCCTGCTCGTCCAGCGAATTGAGCTTGTGCGGGGCGTTGAGGACAACCTCGGCGACGCCGCCGTCAATGTTCAGTTCAACCATGGACTTCGTGGTTTTCTGCTCGCTCATCGGTGGCTTGGCTCCTAGGCGTCGTAGTCGACAGTGACTTCGGGACTGGTGGGGCGGCTCTGGCAGGTCAGGATGTAGCCCTTTTCGATTTCATCCGGTTCCAGCGCGTAGTTTTCTTCCATCTCCACGGTTCCGGAGACGACCTTCGCGCGGCAGGTGCCGCACACGCCGCCGGCGCAGGCGAACGGAACGTCCGGGCGCACGCGCAGCGCGGCGTTCAGGATCGATTCGCGGGCGTGGGTGGGGCTGGCAACCTTGCCCTGCAGCCCGTCCAGCCGGAAGCTGATCTCGAAGTTGTCTGCCGAGGGGTCCACCTGGATCGGACGGCCGATCTGGCCTTCCGGCTTTCCGGGCTGGCCGGTGGTGAAGAGTTCAAAGCGGACCTTCTCCGAGTCAACACCGCGCTCGGCCAAGGTGTCGCGGCACAGCTGCACCAGTTCGAACGGGCCGCAGAGGAACCATTCGTCCACGTCGCGGGTAGGCAGCACGGATTCGATCAGGGCGGAGAGCTTCTCCGAGTCGATCCGGCCGGAGAGCAGCGGGGAGATGCGCTGTTCGCGGGAGAGCACGTGATGCAGGGCGAACCGCGCCGGGTACTTGTCCTTCAGGTCTGCCAGTTCCTCGAGGAACATCACGTCCATGGCCGCCTTGTTGGCGTAGACCAGGTCAAAACGAACGTTCTCGGAGGCTGCCAGCACGGTGCGGGCAATCGAGATCACCGGGGTGATGCCGGACCCGGCGGCGACGGCGACGAACACGTTCTCGTCGCTGACGTTAATCTCCTCGGGGTGGTTCAGCGCCGTCATGGGGTGCTTGGAGATGAAACCGCCGGTGGGGCTCATGACGTCCAGGACGTCGCCTGCCTTCAGGTTTTCGTTTGCCCAGGTGGAGAACCTGCCGCCGAGGTCGCGCTTGATGGCAACGCGGATTTCTCCAGGCTTGGGCTCGGCGCAGATGGAGTAGCTGCGGCGGATCTCGGTGCCGTCCAGCGTGGTGCGCAGGGCCACGTACTGGCCGGGCAGGTAGTCGAAGGAACCGGTCAGTTCTTCGGGGACCGCGAAGGTGACTTCGATGGCGTCTTCGGTGAGCCGGCGGACAGCACTGACCGTCAGCGGGTGGAAGGCGGTGCGGCGCGAGGCGGGGGCTGCGCCTGCCTCGGTGGTGGAGGTTGTCATGGTTTTAGAGCACCTTGAAGTAGTCGAAGGGTTCCTGGCAGTCGCGGCAGACGTACAGCGCCTTGCAGGAAGTAGAGCCAAAGCGTGTCATTTCACGCGTGTTGAGTGAGGAGCACTGGGGGCACTTGACGCTCAGGCCAAGCCGGACGGGGCCGGCAGCTGCCCGGCCGGTGGGCGGGGCGATGCCGTACTCGTTGAGCTTGGTCTTGCCGGATTCGCTCATCCAGTCCGTGGTCCAGGCCGGGGCCAGGACCAGGTCCACCCGGACCTGGCCGTAGCCGGCGGCACGGAGCGCGGCGGTGACGTCGTCGCGGATGGCGTCCATGGCGGGGCAGCCGGAGTAGGTGGGGGTGATGGCCACCCGCACCGAGTTGTCCTGCTGCACCTGAACGGCCCGCAGAACGCCCAGGTCCTCAATGGTCAGGACCGGGATTTCCGGGTCGCAGACTGTTGCGGCGACGTCCCAGGCGGCCGCTGCGGCGGGGTCCGTGGGACGCAGCTGCGTGCTGGCTGCGGCGTCGGCGGCGGGTGCTGCCTCAGTCTCGTTCATCGCTGTTACCAGGTTGCGCCGGGGTGCTGGCGGGCCAGGACCTGGAGCTCAGCCAGGATGTAGCCGAGGTATTCGCTGTGCGCGCCGCGGCGTCCGCCGCCCGGCGCGGGCTGCACCTCGGGAGCCGTCAGCTCGGCCTCAGCCAGCACGGCGCCGACCTTTTCGTCGAAGGCTGCCCGCAGTGTGGAGGGCAGGACGGCGATTCCCTCGAGGGAGCGAACCAGGTCATCGTCCTCGAACAGCTCGCCGACGTACGGCCAGATGAGTTCCAGGGCGCGGATCATGCGGGTGCGTGATTCCTCGGTGCCCTGGCCCAGGCGCAGCACCCACTGGGCGCTGTGGTCGCGGTGGTAGTCAACTTCCTTGACCGCCTTGGCTGCGATGGCCGCCAGGGTCTCATCCTTGGAGGAGAGCATGGCGGTGTAGAGCTCGTACTGGAAGAAGGAGACCACCAGCTGGCGGGCGATCGTCTTGGCGAAGTCGCCGTTTTCCTGCTCCACAATGTGGGCGGAACGGTATTCTTCTTCGCCGCGCCAGTAGGCCAGGTCATCCTCGGTCTTATCCCAGGCAGTGCCGGCGTAAGTGAGGAAGGACCGGGCATGGCCGATCAGGTCCAGGGCGATATTGGAGAGGGCAATGTCCTCTTCCAGTTCCGGTGCACGGGCAACCCACCAGCCCAGGCGCTGGGCCAGGATCAGTGCGTCGTCGCCCAGACGCAGCGCGTACTCCGCGACGGCCTCGGGGGCCTTGGCGTCAGAGGCTGCGATGTCCTCCGGACGGAGGGCGTTGCCCGGGGTGATGCGGGTGGCGCTGTCCGTGTTCACAGGTGCTTCACCCCTTCAGACTTGCGGTAGTACGTGGCGTGCCGGTAGTCCTTGCCCTGCGGGGACTCGAAGAACTGGCCCTTGGCGTCGGGGTCGGAAGAGATGATCGCCTCGGCCGGAACCACCCAGAGTGAAACGCCTTCGTTGCGCCGGGTGTAAAGGTCGCGTGCGTTGCGCACTGCCATGTCGGCGTCGGGCGCATGCAGCGAACCCGCGTGGACGTGGGAGAGCCCGCGGGAGGAGCGGACGAATACTTCCCACAGCGGCCAGGCCGCGTTGACGCCCGTGTCAGGAGCTACCGAGCCGGACGTTGCCGCCGTCTTGGTGCCGTCGTCGCCCGTTGTCGAACCGGAAACCATGCTTATGCCACCTCTGTCTTTCGTGCCTGCTTTGCCGCGTATGCGGCTGCTGCTTCGCGCACCCAGGCGCCGTCTTCGTGTGCTTCGCGGCGGCGGGCGAGCCGCTGCGAGTTGCACGGGCCGCGTCCGGCGAGGACTTCCTTGAACTCGTTCCAGTCCAGCGGTCCGTGCTCCCATTTGCCGGTTTCTTCGTTGAACCGGATCTGGTCATCGGGGAGGGTCAGGCCAAGGACCTTTACCTGCTCGTAGATCATGCCGACGAAGCGCTGGCGCAGTTCGTCATTGGAGAAGCGCTTGATGTTCCACGCCATGGACTGGCGGGAATTGGGGGAATCGTCATCCGGCGGGCCGAACATCATCAGGGCGGGTGCGTACCAGCGGTTGATGGCGTCCTGGGCCATCTGCTTCTGCGCCTCGGTGCCATTGGCGAGTTCGAGCAGGATCTCGAAGCCCTGGCGCTGGTGGAAGGACTCTTCCTTGCAGATGCGGACCATGGCACGGCCGTAGGGCCCGTAGGAGGCTCGGCAGAGCGGCACCTGGTTGCAGATGGCGGCACCGTCAACGAGCCAGCCGATTGCACCCATGTCAGCCCAGCTGCGGGTGGGGTAGTTGAAGATGCTGGAGTAGCGGGCCTTGCCGGCGATCAGGTCTTCGGTCATCTTCTCGCGCGGGGTGCCGAGGGTCTCGGCGGCGGAGTAGAGGTAAAGCCCGTGGCCTGCTTCGTCCTGGACCTTGGCCAGGAGGATGGCCTTGCGCTTCAGTGAGGGTGCGCGCGTGATCCAGTTGGCTTCGGGCTGCATGCCGATGATCTCGGAGTGTGCGTGCTGGGAGACCTGGCGGACCAGCGTCTTCCGATAGCCTTCCGGCATCCAGTCACGCGGTTCGATCCGAGAATCGTCGGCGATGATCGCATCGAATGCCGCCTGTCCGGCTGCGTCATCATCCTGCTGGGCCGGGACTGCGTACAACTCTGTCTGCGTAGCCATAGATGTCACCTCACTGTTTTCCACGGGGCCGCGGACAGCTCCGCGGAAGTCGTTCGGCCAATAATTACCGACCGTTCGTTCAGGATATGCGTGTGAGCGATCGCACGTCAAGGCGGGAACGCTGTTTACGCGTGCGTTGCGCCGGTCCCGCGGCGGCTTCACGCCGGACCAGCGGATACCTTTGATCTATCGGACCCGGCAGGGAGGAAACACAGCATGGCAGGCAGCGGTTCACCCGAGAGCACCCGGACACGGCCGGGCCTGGGAACCTCCGCGCCGGGGCTCGCCGCGCACCTGCTGGTGCCCATCCTGCTGGGACTGCTGGGATTCTGCGCCGTTGCCGCGGCCGTGGCATCCACCGGCGGTGTCCTGGGAATCACAGCCAGCGGCCTGGCCGTGGTGCTGACCCTCCTGATCGCCGCGGGAGCCGCGCCGCGCTACCTGTCGGTGCTGCTTGCCGGCAGGGCCGGCCGTCCGCTCGCCCTCATCGCCGCTGTCGTGCTTTTGCATTTCCTTCTGTTCTGGACAGTGGGCGGCACCGTGGTCCTCGCCCTTCCCGCCTTTCCGGTCGCCGCGGCCGGCGGCGGGCTGCTGCTGGCCACTTCCCTGTGGTCCCAGTTCCGCCGCGGCCCGGCCGCTGAGAAACCCGGCCAGCCAGCGGGTGGCGTGCACCGGCCGTTCACCCACACATTGGTGCTGGTGCTGGCCAACTGGGTGTTCTTCGCTGCGGCTGGCATGTTCAGCGGCTGGATCCTGCTGGGGCGCTAGCTCGCCGCCTCTTCCAGCCGAACGGCGCACGCGCCCGGCGCACGGCGCGCGGCACGCGGCGCGCCCGCTCCGCCGCAAGCATAAAGGCGGTGCTGCCCGTCGCGGGCCGTTGGCCGGCTCGATATATTCGGGACATGACTACACCCACTCCCCCGGCCGCGAAAAAAGTCCCCGTCGAACGCACCCACCACGGTGAAACGTTCACCGATGACTACGAGTGGCTGCGGGAGAAGGAAAACCCGGAGGTGGTAGAACACCTCAACGCGGAGAACGCCTACACCGAGGCCGTCACTGCGGACCAGGAACCGCTGCGGCAGCAGATCTTCGACGAGATCAAGGCCCGCACCGTTGAAACCGACCTTTCCGTTCCGGCCCGCAAGCGCGGCTGGTGGTACTACACACGCACCGAGGAAGGTCAGCAGTACTCGATCCACTGCCGGACCGCCGCCCAGGACACCGGCGACCTGCATGCGGACTGGACGCCTCCCGTCGTCGAACCGGGCGTTCCCGTCCCCGGGGAACAGATCCTGATTGACGGCAATACCGAGGCGGAAGGCAAACCCTTCTTCTCGCTCGGCGGCCTGGCCGTCACCGAGGACGGCAACCTGCTGGCCTACTGCGAGGACAACGCCGGAGATGAGCGCTTCACCCTGCGGATCAAGGACCTGCGCACCGGGGAACTGCTGCCCGACGTCGTATCCAACGTCTTCTACTCTCTCGCCTTCTCCCCGGACGGCACGCGCGTCTTCTACACCGTCGTCGACGATTCCTGGCGCCCGTACCAGATCAAGGCACACACCCTGGGCACGGACGTCCGTGAAGACACCGTGATTTACCAGGAAGACGACGTCGCCATGTGGACGGGCTTCGACCTCTCCGCAGACCGGAAGCAGCTGCTGATCGGCATCAGCTGCTCCGAGTACAGCGAGTACCGGGTGATGGATTTCGACGATGCCGCGGACACCGTGCGGACCCTGATTCCGCGCAGCGAGCGGATCCTCTATGAAGCAGAACCGTTCACCCGCGACGGTGAGCGCCTGTACCTGATCACCCATAACAGGAACGCCCTGAACTCAATGGTTTCCCTGGTCGCGGAGGCTGAGTTCGCCAAGCCGCTGGCCGAGCAGCAGTGGCAGACGGTGGTGGCGCACGACGACGCCGTTCGGGTCAACGGCGTGTCCGTCACCTCCACGCACATCCTGGTTTCGGTCCGCAAGGACACCACCGAGCGCGTGCAGATCCTGCCGCTGGCCGGGATCGGCACCGCGGCGCAGGCGGCGCCCGCTGAGCCTGCCTTTGACGAGGAGCTTTACACCGCAGGCCTGACCAACGCCGAGTACGATTCTCCGATCATCCGGCTGAGCTACACCTCCTACCTGACCCCGCCGCGGGTCTACGACTACGTGCTGGCCACCGGTGAGCTCCAGCTGCGCCGGGAAACCCCGGTACGCGGCGGCTACGATCCCGCCCAGTACGTGGCCGAACGCGACTGGGCGACGGCGCCCGACGGCACCCGGATTCCGCTCTCCGTGCTGCGCCGGGCCGAAGTAACCCGCGACGGGTCAAATCCCGCACTGGTCTACGCCTACGGCAGCTACGAAATCTCCATGGACCCGGCGTTCAACATTTCCCGGCTCTCCCTGCTGGACCGCGGTGTCATCTTTGTAGTGGCGCACATCCGCGGCGGCGGAGAAATGGGCCGGGCCTGGTACGACCAGGGCAAGAAGCTGAACAAGAAGAACACCTTCACCGACTTTGTGGCGGCGACTGACCACATGGCGGCGTCGGGCTGGGTTGATCCGGCACGGATTGCGGCCATGGGCGGCTCTGCCGGCGGGCTGCTGATGGGCGCCGTCGCGAACCTGGCTCCGGAAAAGTACCGGGCAATCGTGGCCCAGGTCCCGTTCGTTGACGCGCTGACCAGCATCCTGGATCCCAACCTGCCGCTGTCAGCCCTGGAGTGGGAGGAATGGGGAAACCCCATCACCGACCCCGAGGTGTACCGCTACATGAGCGAGTACAGCCCGTATGAGAACGTGCGCCCCGTCGATTACCCGCGAATCGCGGCTGTCACCAGCTTCAACGACACCCGGGTGCTCTACGTGGAGCCGGCCAAGTGGGTGGCCAAGCTGCGCGAAACGACCACCGGTACCGAGCCGATCGTTCTGAAGATCGAAATGGACGGCGGCCACGGCGGTGCCTCCGGCCGCTATGAGGCCTGGAAGGACCGCGCCTGGGATTACGCTTTTGTGCTCTCCGCACTGGATGCCCGGGACCTGCTTCCCGGCGTCAGCTCGCCGGCGGCTGCGGCGCGGTAGCCAGCAGCCAATAACGACGGCGGAAGCCGGGTGCCCCTGGGGGTGCCCGGCTTCCGTCCTTTTTAGTCCTCTCCGGCGGCTGCTTCCGGCCGGGGGCGGGGCATTGGCCGCGGCTTCCGCACGCCCTTCTGCTCCGGCACGTCTTTTGGCTTCGCCGATCGCTGCGTGCGGCGGCCGGGCCGGAACAGTCCCGCGAGAACAAAGATGAGGGTCAGGCCGATGACACCCAGGAAAATCAGGTCCAGGTTGTCCCGCACAAACGGGACGCGGTCCCCCAGGATGTAGCCGAGCATCGTGACACTCAGCGCCCAGACCACACCGCCGATCGCGTTGTAGGCAATGAAGGTGGCATAGTGCATCCGGCCGACGCCTGCCACTACCGGGGTAAACGTGCGGATCACCGGGATGAAGCGGGCCAGCACCACGGCTTTGCCCCCGTGGCGGGCGAAGAAGGTCTCGGCACGGTCCACGTTCTCCTGGTGGAAGAACCTGGATTCGGGTCTGTTAAAGACCACCGGCCCGGCCTTGCGGCCGATGAAATACCCGAGCTGGTCGCCGGCGAAGGCGCACAGGGCGATCAGCAGGATCAGCACCCAGATGTTGATCTGCACGGCTCCGGTGGCAACAAGGAGGCCTGCGGTAAAGAGCAGGGAGTCCCCCGGCAGGAAAAAGCCGATGAGCAGCCCGGTCTCCACAAAGACGATTCCGCAGATCAGCAGCACCACCCATGGGCCTATGGCCGGGTCGGAAAGGAAGACCTGGGGATCCAGCCATTCCGGCAAGAGGGAGGACTTGGGCTGCAGCGCGCCCGGCGCTGCTGTGGCAAAGATCACTCCAATAGGTTAGACCATGGGCCTCCGTGCAGGCTGGGAGAGCCGTCTTGTTACGCGGCTGGACGGGCGTCACACAGCGCCGCGCCCCCTGCTTCAACTTGACAGTGATAACGCTCACAGGATTACCTAATGAACATTCGGTAAAGAAAAGAGAGGGTTCCCATGGCAGACTCCGGTGTCACTGCCCCGGTCCGCGAAAAGCGCCTGGCACATCCCATCCTTGAGCACGACGCCACGTCCGAATGGCTTGGCATATCGGTGCAGGACCTGGCTGACGGCTACGCCGTGATCACCATGGACCTGCGGCCAGAGATGCTCAACGGTTTTTCGATCGCCCACGGCGGCATGGTCTTCGCCTTCGCAGACACCGCTTTTGCCCTCGCCTGCAACCCGTCCGGCGCCGACTCCCTGGCCAACATGGACACCATCACCGTGGCATCCGGCGCCGATATCAACTTCATCTCCTCAGCCCGTGCCGGGGACAAGCTGCGGGCAGAGGCCAGCCGCCGTGCAGCGGCAGGCCGCAGCGGCGTGTATGACATTGAAGTCACCGCCGAGTCCCCGGACGGTGCCACCCGCGTCATCGCTGAATTCAGGGGCCGCTCACGAACCATTCCCAATCCCGCCCGCCGGTCCTAAAAGGTCAGCCGTTCTCCAGCCGGATCCGCCCTTTCGTTTTCCTTCCCAACACTGCACAATCAAGCCCCACCCCTCTCCCCCGAAGGTTCTACGCAATGAATACCGCCTCCGCAATCAAGGCCACCGCAGCAGATCCCGCCACCCTCGACGCCGAGGAGCTCATGAGCCGGGACCAGATCGAGGCCCTGCAGCTCACCCGCCTCCAGGAGACGGTCCGCTACGCCTATGACCGCGTACCGCTGTACACGAAGAAGTTCGACGACGCCGGCGTCCACCCGGACGATCTCAAGGAACTCTCGGACCTGGCCAAGTTCCCGTACACCACCAAGGAAGACCTGCGCCAGAGCTACCCGTTTGGCATGTTCGCCGTGCCGATGGACCAGGTCTCCCGCATCCACGCCTCTTCCGGCACCACCGGCCGCCCCACCGTGGTCGGCTACACCAAAGGCGACCTTGACCGCTGGGGCACCCTGGTGGCCCGCTCACTGCGTGCCTCCGGCGTGAAGTCCAACTACAAGGTCCACAACGCCTACGGCTACGGCCTCTTCACCGGCGGCCTGGGCGCCCACTTCGGCGCCGAAAAGCTGGGCTGCACGGTCATTCCGATGTCCGGCGGCCAGACCGAACGCCAGATCCAGCTGATCCAGGACTTCCAGCCGGACACCATCCTGGCGACTCCCACCTACCTGCTGACCATCGCCGATGCCATGAAGCGCGCGGGTATTGATCCCCGCTCCACCTCGCTGAAGAACGCCGTCCTGGGCGCCGAGCCGTGGACCGAGGAAATGCGGCATGAGCTGGAGCAGATGATGGACATCGACGCCTGTGACATCTATGGCCTCTCCGAGGTCATGGGCCCGGGTGTGGCCGGCGAATGCGTTGAAACCAAGGACGGCGCCCACATCTGGGAGGACCACTTCCGTCCGGAGATCATCGACCCGTTCGATGACACCAAGGTCCTTGACGACGGCGAGCACGGTGAACTGGTCTTCACTTCCCTGACCAAGGAAGCGCTGCCGATCATCCGTTACCGGACCCACGACCTGACTCGTCTGCTGCCGGGCACGGCACGTCCGGGCATGCGCCGCATGGGCCGCATCACGGGCCGCAACGATGACATGATCATCCTGCGCGGCGTGAACCTTTTCCCGAGCCAGATCGAGGAAATCGCGCTGCGGATTCCGGCCCTGAGCCCGCACTTCCAGCTCGAGATCACCCGCCCGGACCGCATGGACGAGCTGGCGGTGAAGATCGAGCGCCGCGCTGAATCCTCCGCCGACGAGTGCAGCAAGGCAGCCGCCGAGCTGAAGAACCAGATCAAGATCCACATCGGTTCCTCCTGCGCCATCCACGTTGTGGAGCCCGGCTCCCTCGCACGCTCCAGCGGCAAGCTGCGCCGCATCTATGACCTGCGCAAGCAGGAGAACAAGCCGGCCTAGGGCCGTGATGATCGTTCGGGTGTGCGGGGGGGGAGGGGGCGCCCCCCCCCACCCCGAACGTTCATGCGAAAATATTCAGATGCCTAGTCCAACGAGTTCCGCGACTTCCTCTCCCTCCGGCGCCAACGGCACCCGCAGGGGGCGGCCCGGCTACGACCAGCAGACCGTGCTGAACATCGCCGTTGACGTGTTTAACCGTCACGGGTACGAAGCTACGTCGATGGGCATCCTCGCGGAGAACCTGGGCATCACCAAGTCCGCGATCTATCACCACGTTCCGTCCAAGGGTGACCTGCTGCGCCTTGCGCTCGAGAACGCGCTGGGCGGCCTTGAAGGCGTGCTGGACGACCCGCAAGCTTCGTCCGGACCGGCCGATGCCCGGCTGGAGTTCGTGCTCCGGGGCACCATCAAAGTCCTGACCGAGCGGCTGCCCTTCGTCACCTTGCTCCTGCGGCTGCGGGGCAACACTGAAGTCGAGCGCGACGCCATGGAGCGCCGCCGCCAGTTCGACCGCCGCGTGGCGGAACTCGTAGACGCCGCCCGCTCCGAAGGCTCCCTGCGCAGCGACATCGATCCCCGGACCACTACCCGCCTGCTGTTCGGAACAATCAACTCGATCGTTGAGTGGTACAAGCCCGGCGGCTCGCTGAGCGCGGAGAAGCTCGCCGACGACATCATTTCAATGATGTTCGACGGCCTGCACGGCAAGCCCTGATCCCGTTCTCGGTATCTGGATCTCCCCCTACATCGAGAGGCCAGTTACGGCCCGTTTGGTGCTCCAAACAAGCCGTAACTGGCCTCTCGATGTATATGGGTGAAGGAGGCTAGGCGCGCTTCTTCTCCACGAGGGTGAGCACGTCGTAGGTGGCCACGATCTCGTCGTTCTGGTTGTGCAGGACGGCGTCCCAGGCAACCTCTCCGTACTCGTCGGTCTCACGCGGGGTGATGCGCTTTGCCGTCAGCGTCACACGGATGGAGTCACCCGCGGCCACCGGAGTGATGAAGCGCAGGTTTTCCAGTCCGTAGTTAGCCAGTACCGGCCCCGGGGCGGGCTCGACGAACAGTCCGGCGCCCCAGGAGAGCAGCAGGTAGCCGTGCGCCACGATGCCCGGGAAGAACGGGTTCGCCTCGGCAGCTTCCTGGTTAGTGTGCGCGTAAAACGTGTCGCCGGTGCTGTTTGCGAACGCGGTGATGTCTTCGAGGGTGACCTCGCGCAGCTCCGAGGCCATCGCGTCGCCGATCTTCAGCGTGGCGAGGTCCTTGCGGAACGGGTGGGTTTCGTCGAAGTTCTGGTCTGCGCCGGTGTGCCAGACGCCGGTGATGGCGGTGAGCATGTTGGGCGAGCCCTGGATGGCGGTGCGCTGCATGTGGTGCTTGACGGCGCGGATGCCGCCGAGTTCCTCGCCGCCGCCGGCACGGCCGGGTCCGCCGTGGACCAGGTGCGGGACGGGCGAGCCGTGGCCGGTGGAGGTGCGGGCGGTTTCCCGGTTCAGCACGTGCACACGGCCGTGGTGGCCGGCGATGCCGGTAACAACTTCGCGGACCGTTGACGGGTCGTTGCTGCAGACGGTGGCAACCAGCGAGCCGCCGCCCAGGGCAGCCAGCCGCACGGCGTCGGCCGTGTCTTCGTAGCCGACCACGGAGGAAACCGGACCGAACGCTTCAACCGAGTGCAGTGCCTCAGCGTTGGGATCGTCCCAGGTGAGCAGCACCGGTGCCATAAAGGCACCGTCTTCAACGACGCCGCGGCTGCCGTCAGCCTGTACCGTTTCCGGGGCATCCAGGCTGCCGAACGCGATCTTGGCGCCGGCATCCAGGAACGTCTGGACGGAAGAGCGGACGCCGTCGCGCTGCTCAACCGAGGCCAGGGCACCCATGGTGACGCCTTCGGCGCGCGGGTCGCCGAGCACAACGCGCTCTTCGATGCGCTTGGCAGCGGCAGCGACGACGTCGTTCACCAGGGCCTTGGGCACGATGGCGCGGCGGATAGAGGTGCATTTCTGGCCGGCCTTGACGGTCATTTCGGTGACCAGCGACTTCACGTACGCGTCGAATTCCGGGGTTCCGGGAACAGCGTCCGGGCCCAGGATGGAGGCGTTCAGCGAGTCGGTTTCGCTGGTGAAGCGTACGCCGCCTTCGATGACGTTGGTGTGGTTCTTCAGCTTGTTGGCGGTCGACGCCGAGCCCGTGAACGAGACCATGTCCCGGTAGTCGAGGTGGTCCAGCAGGTCACGCGCGGATCCGGAGATCAGCTGCAGCGAGCCGGCGGGCAGGATGCCGGATTCGACCATCATGCGCACGGCGGCTTCGGTGAGGTAGCCGGTGGGGGTGGCGGGCTTGACGATGGTGGGAACACCGGCGAGGAAGGCCGGAGCGAACTTCTCCAGCATGCCCCAGACCGGGAAGTTGAAGGCGTTGATCTGTACGGCGACGCCCGGGATGGACGTGTAGATGTGCTCGCCGATGAAGGAGCCGTCCTTGGACAGGACCTCCGGGGTTCCGTCAATCACAACGGTGGAGTTCGGCAGTTCGCGCCGGCCCTTGGAGCCGAAGGTAAAGAGCACGCCGATGCCGCCGTCAATGTCCACGAGGGAATCGATCTTGGTAGCGCCGGTGCGGGCGGAGATTTCGTAGAGTTCGGGACGGCGGCCGTTGAGGTACTGGGCCAGTTCCTTCAACTTCAGGGCTCGCTGGTGGAACGTGAGGCCGGCCAGTCCGCGGTGGCCCACTGTGCGGCCGTGCTCGACGGCGGCAGCGGTGTCCAGGCCGTCGGTGCTGACCAGGGCGAGCAGTTCGCCGGTGGAGGCATCACGGACTTCGGTGGAACTGGCGGAGGTGTTCTCCGGGGTCCACCATTCGTCCTGGACGAAGCTGGGGACGACTTGCACGTCTATGGCGGTTGAGGTCATCGTTGACGGACCCTTTCGATACTGGACGTTCGTTTGCCAGTCCGGGCCGGCTGGCCGCAGCTGCAGCGCAGGCCGATAACTGACCGGACGGTCGGTAATGAATCCAGCCTACATGAGAGTGCCGTGCGGCACATCACCTGGGAGTGTGCCGGTCCTCAACATTTCGCCTGCGGGTGCCGCTGCGCCGCCTTCGTGTTCCGCCGTGGAAGCACGGCCGTTAGCGTGGTCCGCTACGCAGCACTGCACTGCGGACCACGACGGCGGAAGGCAAGGACATGTTCCGGTTGCGCAAATGGGGACGGGCAGCGGCGCTGTTGTCCGCAGGATGTCTCCTCACGGCAGGATCTCTGGTGCTGCCTGCGGCCGGTGCCGCGGCGGACGCTACCCCATGGACCGCTGCGGGTGCCGGTGCCGACCGGGACCGCGGCCACCACGGACCCCACAAGGGATGGGACCGCGGGCCGAAATGGTCCGTTGATTACGTAGCCCTCGGCGACTCCTATGCAGCCGGCTTCGGCGGCGGCGCAGTACTCGATGCCTGCGGGCGGACAGCCGAGGGCTACCCGGCCCTGTTGGATGCCCTGCGCAAGGTTGAGCTGGATGCCAACGTGACCTGCGGCGGCGCCACGGCGGCCAGCACTCCTCCGCCGGCCCCCGCGGGTCCGGTAGACCTGCCGGAGCAAATCGCAGCACTTCAGGCTGCAGGCAGCATCGACCGGAACACCGACCTGGTGACGCTGACCATCGGCGGCAATGATGTCCGCTTCACGGACGTCGTAGCGGCCTGCGCCGGCACTGAGCTTCCGGCGACCTGCGCTCCCGCTCTCGCGGCGGCGCAGGCGTACGCCGAAACGACGCTGGCTCCACAGATGCGCCAGTCGCTGGAGCAGCTGCGTGCCCTGGCTCCGCGAGCGGAGCTGGTGCTGGTGGGGTACCCGCACCTCTTCGACGAGGCCGGAGTTCCGGGACTGCTCTCCGCCGAGGCAGCCGGGCTGTTCAATGCGGGCACTGATGCGCTGAACGCCGTCCTGGCCGCGCAGCTGCCGGATCGCCGGTCCACGTATGTGGACGTGGTGGATGAGTTCGCCGGGCACGGCGTCGGCTCCGCCGATCCGTGGATCATCTTTGGCCAGGCCGCCCAGGCCAACCTGCATCCCAACGCCACGGGGTACCGGGAGGGTTACCTCGCGGCCATCACTGCGGACGTCGACCTCCCGGGCAAGGGGCATCACTGCCGCGGCCGCAGCTGAGTTCAACCCGGACCACCCGTCGAGAGGCCAGTTGCGGTTCCTTTCGCGGCTGAAAAGAGCCGCAACTGCCCTCTCGATGGGTGTACCGGTGTCCCTGGTGCCTGCTAACGTAATCAGTGCTTCACGAGACATGGCCTCCGCACCTTCCCGGTACGGAAAAGCTCCGACTGGCCATGCACCAACCCCAATGTTCGGCGGGTGGTTCGGATGACGAAGCGGCCCGCGTCCAACCGGAGCGGGCAAGGACACTCCCACGAAGGACACGCTGTGATTCCCTCCAGTGACCCGCGCTGCACGGCTTTCTACCCCGGCCACAAGATCCATTGGATCCACGGCGGCCGCCTCATGAGGTACGACGACTGGATCGACGTCGAGGTCCACGCCGACCCGGAACTGGACCTCATCTATCTGGTCCTCGACGGCGAGCAGCAGCTTATGTGGCACCATGATGTTCCCTTGGTCGCAGAGGCCCTTGCTGCCACCCCCGGGCAGCCGCAGTGGTGCACCCGGTACTCCTCCCTGATGGTCCCCGGCGCCTATGAGGGCCGGAACCGGAGCTCTTTTTTCTACTTAGCCACTCCTGAGAGGGTGGTGCCCTGCCGCGGCCGGGTTCCGCGGAATGACGTGACCATGCAGGACCACGGGTCCGCTTAGCTCCTCGCCCCATCGAGATGGCAGAAACTGCCCGTATGAGCGCCCGCTGTATCGTGCAGTTTCTGTCATCTCGGTGAGGAGCCGAGCATCCGGGAGCGGAGCCGGGCGAGGGTTTCCTCCCCGGTTCCGGCCCGGCGCAGGTAGGCAGCGGCGTCGAATTCCTGCAGGAAACCCAGCAGCTCACCCTCCGCGGCATCGGCGCGGGCCGCCAGTTCGGCGTCGTCCAGCGGGCGCTCCCGCGGCTGCTGCTGGGTTCGGTGCCAGTCATTGATGCCGGTCAGGGCAGCACGGTAGTCGGCGGCGATGTCCGCCGGCCGCACGCCGGCCACGCCAAGCAGCAGCGCCGTCACCAGCCCGGTGCGGTCGCGCCCGGCTGAGCAGTGCAGTACGACGCCGCCGGGCGGCGCATCAGCGACGGCACGGGCAATTGCCGCGAACTTTTCCGGCCAGCGGCGCAAATTCTCGGCGTAGAACCGCGGTGAGCTCATGTAGGGGCCGGTCAGTGCCGTGAAGTCCGGATCGTCGGGTTCCTGGGTGGGAAGGTTCAGGAACCGGATGCCGCGGACTGCCGACGGCGGCACCACCGGGTCGGTGTCCCTCCGGCCGGTCTCCGCCGCGTTGCGCAGGTCAATCACCGTGCGGACACCGGCATCGTATGCCTGCTGCCAACCGCGGGCGGTGAGCCATTCGGAGCGGCCCATCCGGTAGAGCCGGCTGGGCTGGATGCGCCCGTTGCCCGCAGGAACTCCACCCAGGTCCCGCGCATTGGCGGCACCTTCCCAGTCGACGTTGCGGTTCGGCGGGTTCCCCATGCTCCCAGCGTAGGCGGAACTGCAGGGTGCGCGCCCTCGAAGAGCCGTCCGGAAGCAATACTTGACTCTGACACTGTGGAAGGCAGGAGAACTGGATCATGTTATCCATTGGAGCGTTCGCGCAGATCGGTCAGGTCACCCACCGCATGCTGCGGCACTGGGACACCGCCGGCCTGCTCGTGCCCGCCCACGTGGATGAGTTCAGCGGCTACCGCTCCTACGATCCGTCCCAGCTTGAACGGCTGCACCGGATTGTGGCCCTGCGTTCCCTGGGCTTCGGCCTGGACGATATTTCCGCGATGCTCGCGTCCGGGGTGGGCTCGGGCCGGATCGCTGACCTGCTGCGCCTGCGGCGGGCAGAGGTCGCGGAAGAGGCGAGGGTAGCGGCTGCACGGCTCATCGACGTCGAGCGCAGGCTCCACCTCATTGAAAAGGAAAATGCCATGTCCCAGATCGAGATCATTGAAAAGCCACTTCCTGCCATTCGGCTCGCTGCCCGCAGCGCCGTGGTGGCCGAACAGCCCGAGGTCCCGGGCGTCGTCGGGCCTCTCTTCGACAGTGTTGCCGCAATCCTGGTCCCTGCCGGCGTGCCCGGCGGTGTGCCGGTAGCGGAGTACGACATGGGCGAGGACGGTCTGCGGATCACCGCCGGGTTCGCGCACTCGGGTCCGGTGCCCGACGGCGCGGAGGCAGCTGACCTGCCCGCGGTTCCGGCTGCGGTCTGCGGCGTTCACCTTGGCTCGATGGAGCACATCGGCGAGAGCTGGCAGGCGGTGCATGCCGAGATCATCGCCCGCGGTTTCACCCTCTCAGGCCCGTGCCGTGAGGTGTATCTGCGGTCAGAGTCCAAGGACCAGGCAGATTGGGTGACTGAGCTGCAGCAGCCCGTCGCCCGGGCATAGGCGGAGCCTGGAACCAGAGAGGCAGCAAATGGAGCAGGCCCAGGTGCGGTTGTGGTGGCTCCCCGTGGGCGCGGGCGGGCACGTGGTGATCCACACCAGCCGGTGGTGGGAGCTCTGGCGCTCCGTCCGCGAACACCGCCGCCCTCAGCCGCTGTTTCATGCAGCCCTGGAAGTAACCGCCGGGACCCGCTGCACGATTGAGATGACGCCGGCGTGGGGCCAGGGCTCCGGACCGCGGGGAGTGGTGGCAACCGGGTCCGTAGGCGCGCAGCGTCTCGGGGCACTGAAGCTCTTCCGCTATGAGGTCCGCTGCTGGCAGGACGGTGTGATTCCGGACCTCGCCTACGCTCCGGAACCTCCGGTGCTGTTCGAGATGGCTGGCTCGGAAGCATCCGCGCTGCTGGCCCGGGTGCCGCAGGTGCCCCGCCTGGTCTGGGGTGCGAAGATGCCCGGCGGCGACATGTGGAATTCGAATTCCCTGATCTCCTGGTTGCTTCAAACCTCAGGCATCGATGCCGCGGCGCTGTATCCGCCGCGCGGAGGACGGGCTCCCGGATGGCGTGCAGGGATCGATGCCGCGCGCTGACTGATCTGTACCTGGGGCCGGTCGGCGCACCGTGCCCGCCCGCCCTGGCGGCAGGAAATTACCGGTCACGGCGGAAAACACTCAGTGAAGGATGCGGCCGCAGCGGTGTTCCGGCTGCGCTCGGTGTTCATGCAGCTGGGTCGGATTGGGCCGGCGTCCTGTGCTGCAATAACGTCGCTTAGCCCGGCTCTGCGAAATCCAGTGGCGCAATAACGTCGCTTCAAACCGGCGAGGGCAGCGTTATTGCGACACAGGACGCAGCAACCGTACCCAGAGCAGCGTTATTGCGACACAGGACGCGGGACAGGCCAGGCAAAACGACCCAGAATCAGCTCCGCCCCGCTCCCGGTCCGGCCCGCAAGGCCCGGGCCACAAGTCCGCAGCATTAACGGCAGCAAGCCCGCATGCTCCCTCAAGAGGCGAAGCATGCGGGCTTGCTGCCGAGCTCAGCGGCGCAAGAACTAGCTCCAGTCGAAGAAACCCTTGCCGGACTTGCGGCCGAGTTCACCGCGGGCAACCTTGTCCCGCAGGATCTGCGGCGGCTCGAAGCGCGGGCCGAGGGTGGAGGCGAGGTACTCCGCGATGCCCAGGCGCACGTCCAGTCCCACGATGTCCGTGGTCTTCAGCGGGCCTGTCGGGTGCTTGTAGCCCAGAACCATGGCGGCGTCGATGTCTTCGGCAGAGGCCACACCCTCCTCAACCATGCGCATGGCCTCGAGAGCAATCGCCACCCCGAGGCGGGAGCTGGCGAAACCGGGAGCGTCGTTGACGACGACGGGCGTCTTGGCGAGGTCTGCCACCCAGGTCCGGGCGGCGGACGCGAGTTCCTCTGAGGTCTGCTTGCCCAGCACCACCTCGATCAGGGTGGAAGCCGGAACGGGGTTGAAGAAGTGCAGGCCGCAGAACCGCTCCGGACGCTGCAGCTTTTCCGCCAGCTCCGAAACAGACAGTGAGGAGGTGTTCGACGCGAGCCAGGCATCGGCGTCGAGCTGTTCCTCCACAGCCGTCAGCGCGGTGGCCTTCAGCGAAAAGTCTTCCGGAACTGCCTCGACGACCAGGCCGGAGCCGGCGAAGTCTGCATAATCGGTGGAGACGCTAAGCCGGGCCACCAGGGCATCGAGGGTCTCATCCGTGGTGCCGCGCTCAACGCTCTTGGCGAGATTGGAGGCAACGCGCTCGTAGGCTGCACTGGCGGCCTGCTCGTCACGCTCGACGACGACGACGGAGGCACCGGCCGTGCAGAAGGCGTGGGCGATGCCCGCACCCATGCGGCCGCCGCCGAGAACACCAACCTTGGAGGGAACTGTCATTTCTTTTTCTTCCTTTCCAGGAATGCCTGCATACGGTCGAACTTCGCCTCGGACTCGAAGAGGATGCCCTGGGCGAGGGTGTCGATCACGGGGTGCGCCTCGGCGGGCGCAGCGAAGACGGACTTGGTGATGCGTACGGCCAGCGGATCCTGCTTGGCGATCCGGTCGGCCAGGGCGTTGGCGGCTGCCAGCAGTTCCTCTGGCTCGTGGATTTCGGTGACCAGGCGGGCAGCCAGGGCTTCCTCGGCGTTCAGGATCCGGCCGGCAAGGAGGATTTCCTTGGCCAGCGGTTCCCCGACGAGTTCCTTCAGGCGCCAGGTGGCTCCGGCTGCGGCCATGATGCCCAGCGAGGTTTCCGGGTTGCCGATCTTCACCGACGGGGTACTGATGCGGAAATCGGCGGCGAAGGCCAGCTCCGCTCCCCCGCCCAGCGCGAAGCCGTCCAGCGCGGCGATGACCGGCATGGGCAGCTTGGCGATGCGGTGGAAGATCGTCGAGTTGATCCCGCGCAGGGCGTCCTCGCGGCGGCGTTCACGCAGCTGCGCGATGTCCGCGCCGGAAGCGAAAATGCCGTCGGTGCCGGAGAGGATCAGGATCTTCGGGTTGTTCTCGAGTTCAGTGCAGAGGGCATGCAGCTCGTCGACCATGGCCTGGTCGATGGCGTTGCGGACCTCGGGCCGGTTCAGGACCGCTGAGATGCGGTCTTCCCCGATGGTGACCTTGAGCGTGGTGAAGTGCGCGGAGACTTCCGCGAAGTCCGGCACTACACGGCCTCGATCAACATGGCGGTGCCCTGGCCGACGCCGACGCACATGGTCGCGATGCCGTGCGAGGCGCCTTCGCGTTCCATGCGGCCCAGCAGGGTGATGGCGATGCGGGAGCCGGAGGAGCCCAGCGGGTGGCCTAGGGCGATGGCGCCGCCGTCGTTGTTCACGATTCCCTCGTCAACGCCGAGGCGGCGGATGCAGGCCAGGGACTGGGTGGCGAAGGCTTCGTTGAGCTCGAAGGCACCAACCTGGTCCAGGTTGATGCCGCTGCGCTGCAGGACCTTCTGCGTGGCCGGAACCGGACCGATGCCCATGATTTCCGGCGGGACGCCGGCGGAGGCGCCGTCGACGATCCGGGCGCGGGCGGTGAGGCCGTATTCCTTGATAGCGCGCTCGGAGGCGATGATGATCGCCGAGGCGCCGTCGTTCAATGAGCTGGCGTTGCCTGCGGTGACGATTCCGCCGGGCTTCACCACGGGACGCAGCTTGGAGAGGACTTCCAGGGTGGTGCCTTCGCGGGGCCCTTCATCGGTGTCAACAACGGTGTCGCCCTTGCGGCCCTTGATGGTGACGGGAACGATTTCGTCCTTGAAGCGTCCGGCGGCGATGGCAGCCAGGGCCTTTTCGTGCGAGCGGACGGCGAACGCGTCGGCGTCTTCGCGGGAAATGCTGTCCGTGGAAGCCAGTTCCTCGGCCGTTTCAGGCATGGAGTACGTCATCTTGCCGCCGCGGGAGAGGTCTCCGGAGACGAAGCGTTCGTTGGCGAAGCGCCAGCCGATCGAGGTGTCGAAGGTGTCTCCGGGCTTGGCGAACGCCTTGGTCGGCTTCTCGGTAACCCAGGGGGCGCGGCTCATCGATTCCGTGCCGCCGGCGATGACGATGTCCGCGGCGCCTGCCTTGATCATGTGCGAGGCCATGATGATCGCGGACAGGCCGGAGGCACAGAGGCGGTTCACGGTGATGCCCGGAACGGTGTCCGGGAAACCTGCCAGCAGTGCGGCCATACGGGCTACGTTGCGGTTTTCTTCGCCTGCACCGTTGGCATTGCCGAGGATGACTTCGTCTACGACGGCGGGATCCAGGCCTTCGCGCGCGACGAGTTCACTTAGTGTCAGTGCTGCGAGGTCATCCGGGCGGACGCTGGAGAGCGCACCCCCGTAGCGGCCCACCGGAGTCCGTACTCCGCCAACGAGAAAAGCCTCAGCCATGTCTGCTCCCAAAGAGTTGCCAGTACGCCGCCGGGCTTCACTGCCCGCACGGCTGCCGGATTTACCGACCAATCGTTCTATAAACAATCGCAGAACAGGCAGGGGCGGTCAAACACGTGACGGTTCTTCCGGGGCATTCGGGTAACGCAGCCGCATTCGACGCCGATACTCCGTGAGGTCGATTTCGCCCCCGATCTCCGCCACAAGGTCCGCCACGTCCCGCCGGTCCGGAGCAGTCCATCCCGTGCACCAGACAGCAGCGCAGGCCTCCCGCACAGCGGTGGCCTCCCGCTGTGGCAGGTTCCGAAAAAGCGCCGGCCAGCGGAGAAGGGCGTCCAAGCCTGCAGGAATGGGCTTCGGTGCCATCCAGTTGGGCTGCCTGCCCAGCAGCCGCAGCATTGCGTCGTCGTGGAACTCAAGCATCATTCCCCCTGCCATATTTGCCGCCCAGTCTAGGGGCAGGCCTCGATTCCGGACGGCACTTGTCCGCATTATGAAGGCCGCGCGGCCGAAGCTGCTTTAGGTTTGGCCCTATGGCTTACGACATCCAGATCTGCATCGACTGCAAGAACGCCCACGACCAGGCCGACTGGTGGGCGGAAACCCTCGGCTGGCCGGTCGAGGAAACCAATCAGGACTTCATCGACGAGATGCTCGCGAAGGGCTTTGCCTCCCCGGATGACGTCATTGACCACAACGGAACCCGAATGTGGGCGGCCGGATCAGCGGTCCTGCAGCCGGTTCCGCCGGGGTCCCCTGTGACTCCCATGCGCATCCTGTTCCAGCCGGTTCCGGAGCCCAAGACGGTCAAGGACCGCATCCACTTGGACATCCGGCTCTCGGGAGACGACATCAACGCCACCCGCGCAGCCCTTGAAGCCCGCGGCGCCACGTTCCTCTGGGAAGCCAGCCAGGGTCCGCATCTCTGGTACACGATGGCGGATCCCGAAGGCAACGAGTTCTGCATCAGCTAGCTACTGCTGCAGCAGCTCCGCCGGCACAGCGTAGGTGAGGACCACGGCCAGCAGGTTCTTCGCGGCATGCACAAAGTAGGACAGCATGAAGTTGTTGCCCGCCCAGACGTAGACCCCCACCAGCACAGCTCCCATGGCCAGATACGGCACCAGCACAGCCACGGAGAACTCAGACTCCCCCAGCACGTGGATGCCGGAGAACAGCAGCACCGAGAGCAGGCAGCAGATCCAGATGTTCCAGCGTTTCGAGAGCTTGCCGATCAGCAGGTGCCGGTAGATGTACTCCTCCACGAACGGAGCCAGCACAACAAACAGCGGCACGATCAGCCACGGGGACACCGACGTCATCAGATCCTGTGCCGCCACCTGGTTCACTGCGGTTTCCGGCGGGCCCGTGAGCAGAACGAGGATCATGGTGGCTACCAGCATCGCGATGATGGACAGCGGAATGACACCCAGCGTGAGCCAGGGCCGGGTCGCCAGGATCCGGGCTTCCCGGACTGCATAGGCCCGGGCTGCAATGAACGCGAGGATTCCGGCGATCAGGTAGAACGTGAAGTTCACTGCGTACGACGCCGTTACCGGGTCCTGGATTACGGCCGTCACCGCGAGCGCAGCTGGAGTCAGGCTCAGCAATGCCATCGCCCCGATGTAGAAACCAAGTGCGGCGCCGTCGCCCCTCGAGAACCGGTAGGACAGGGGCGGCTCCTGCAGGACGGTACGGCGGCGTGAGCGGGCCGGGAGGTCAGGTGTTGCCATCAATCCACAGTATCGGCCCGGCCGGGCGCAGGCATCAGCCGCCTGCTATTCCGCAGCCAATTCCCGCTCGCGCGCCAGGAGTCCATCCAGCCCGTCCAGAATGATCCCCAGACCAAATCCGAACTCGTCTCCGAAGGCATAGGCCGGCTGCATCACGCGGTACATGGCCGTTTCGGCGAGGTAGGGCAGGTCAGACGGGGAAAAGGACCTCGCCATTGCCTCCACGACCTCGGGGTCTGAGTCCGGAGTGCCAACGGGCAGGCCCGCCTCCTGCAGCGCGAACCCGTAGATATAGCTGTCCAGCAGCGCATACGCATGCCCTGCTCCCTCAATGCTGAAACCAGCCTCCCGCAGCACGCGCAGCACAGCATTGTGGTGCTGCAGGGTGGCAGCGCCCGGAGACGTGCGCGTTTCCAGCAACCCCACCGACCAGGGATGCCTGGCAAGGGCGCTCCGCAGGGATGCCGCCCGGTGTTCCATCTCCCGGCGCCACGGCCCATCCGACGGCAGGTCGACTTCCGCGAAGACGAGGTCCACCAGGCCGTCCAGGATTTCATCCTTGTTGGCAACGTGGTGGTAGAGGGACATGGGCTTGACCCCCAGTGCCTGCGCCAGTGAGCGCATGGTGAGCGCACTGAGCCCGCCTTCATCAGCGAGTTCGACGGCGCGGCGGAGCACCAGTTCGCGGGTCAGCGGGCGGCGGGAGAAATCCAGTTGTTCATTCATTTCCGCCAACTCTACCGCCGCCTTACTTTGTACGGTAGCGTCTGCCTTACTAAGTAAGGTAACGATGCCAGGAAGGGCTTCTTATGTTTGGAACCAGCTCCCGATCACCCCTCAGCCGAACCGTGCCCGGGCAAGGCGCCGCCCTGCCTCCACAGATGACCGCCGTGGTTCAGGACGGTTACGGCGGCACTGACGTACTCAAGATAAAAACGCTGCCGCTTCCGGTTATCTCGGCAGGCGACGTCCTTGTCCAAGTGCACGCCGCAGGACTTGCCAAAGGAGCCTGGCACGTGATGACGGGGACTCCCTATCTGCTCAGAGTGTTCTTTGGTCTCCGTTCCCCTCGCCAGCCGGTGGCGGGGCACAACCTGGCCGGGACCGTCATGGCCGTCGGCGAGGGTGTCACGCGGTTCAAACCCGGAGACCGGGTGTACGGCATCGGGAAGGGCTCCTTCGCCGGCTACGCCGCGGCACTGGAACGCAAGCTGGCGCCGATGCCCGAGGGCCTGGATTTCGAACAGGCTGCTGCCGTCCCGGTCTCCGGGCTTACCGCGCTTCAGGCTGTGGCCGACGTCGCACGGGTGTCCAGCGGGCAGCGGGTCCTGGTCACCGGCGCCTCCGGCGGGGTGGGCAGTCTCGCCGTGCAGCTCGCGGTTGCGGCCGGCGCGGAGGTCACCGGCGTCTGCTCCGCCGGAAAGGCCGGTTTCGTGCGTGATCTGGGGGCGCAGAACGTCCTGGATTACCAGTCGGAGGACTTCGCCGCGTCAGCAGGCGCCTATGACGCGGTCATCGACATCGCAGGCAACCCTTCCCTCGCCCGGCTCCGGCGCGCACTGAAACCGGGCGGAACCGCTGCACTGGTAGGCGGCGAGGAAGGCGGACGGGTGACCGGCGGAATGATCGAGCGCCAAATAGCCGGAAGCTTCCTCTCAATGCTGGACCGGGGCCACAGGCGCTTTCGGAATGTGCTGGCGAAGGAGAGCGGTGCGGAACTCGAGCGGCTGAACGGCCTGCTGGAATCGGGCGCTGTTGTGCCGCACGTTGACAGCCGGTTCCCGCTGGCCGACGTCGCGGCTGCCATGGAACGACTTGAATCCGGCAAGGTGCAGGGTGCAATCGTCCTGACGGTTACCCGGGATTGAGGCCTCCCCGGATTGCGCCCGACGTGCCGGCGGCGTTACACCGTCAGTTCCGTCATCACCTGCGGCATGGCTTCGAGCAGTTCACTGGCCAGGAAACTCAGCGGGCCCTTGGCAGAAGAGAGCCGGTCACCCGCTGCGGCATGCAGGTAGGTGCCCCAGCAGGCTGCCTGGTCAGGAGTTGCTCCCCGGGCCAGGAAGCCTGCCACGGCTCCGGCCAGGACGTCTCCGCTTCCCGAGGTGGCCAGGCCGGGATTGCCCGCCGGTATTTCCCAGGCACGGCCGTCCGGGGCGGTGATCCGCCCCTTGCTGGTGACCACCGCGCCGTAGCGGCGGGCGATTTCAAGGGCTGCGGCGTCGGCGTCCTGAACCTCATCGGTGTCCAGCAGGCGTGCAGCTTCGGTTCGGTTGGGGGTGAGCACCAGGCGCCCGGAGAGCAGCTCACGCAGTTCCGGCAGACCGGGCAGCACACCCAGCGCGTAGGCGTCCAGCACCACGGCTGCGTCCTGCGGGATCTTGGAGCTGATGCTGCGCAGCAGATCCGCGGTGTCCTCGGCATTGTCCAGGCCGGGTCCCACCACCAGCACGTCCGCGGTTTCAAGATCTGCACCGAGTGCGTCGGCAGCAGCGCTCCCGTCGATGCGCTGCCCCTTTTCCGGCAGACCCACAGTGCCGCACTCGGGCAGCGAAACCGCCGAGGCAACAGCGGCCGCTTCGGCTACGGCTAGCGTCAGCCGGCCGGCGCCGGCACGCAGCGCCGTCCTGCCGGTGAGAATCGCGGCACCGGGTGTCCGCCGGGCACCGCCAATCACCAGGACCGTCCCCCGGTCATCCTTGCCTTCGGCGTCGCGGGAGACCTGCCAGGACCGCAGCAGTGCGGGGGTGACCAGTTCAGCGCGGGTGGACATTTTCATCTCCTGCATGTTCGGTGACCGGGGCGCCGCCTGCGGCCAGATGGTCCACTCCATTGAAGTCCGCGACGTTCCAGAAACCGGTCCCCGAGGGACGCACCAGACGGGTAATTGAGCCGTTCCGGACGCTGGTCGCGGATGCGATGTCCAGCAGCTCGGCTTCCAGCAGCCCTTCACAGACGTAGCGCAGCAGCAGAATCACCGCGTCATGGCACACGACCGATACCCGGCGCCCGTCCTCGGCGTCGTCCAGGTCCCGCAGCAGCGAGCGCAGCCGGAGGGCAACGTCTGCCCAGGACTCCCCTCCCGGTGGCCGGTACGCGAATTTACCCAGCCACTGTTTACGTTCGGCTTCCACCGGATAGCGTGCGGCGACGCCCCGGGAAGTCAGCAGGTCAAGTATTCCCAGTTCGCGGTCCCGCAGACGTTCATCCACCCGGAAGGGGGACAGCCCGGCCAGTTCAGCTGTCTGCCGGGCCCGCAGGTAAGGCGAACACCACACGGAGTCCGGCCGCTCCTCGGCGGGCAGCGAGGCCAGCCATGCGCCCAGGGCCACGGCCTGCCGCTCCCCGTCAGCGCTGAGCGGCACATCCGGATCCCGGAGCCCGACGTCGATCACCTCGGCTCCGGTGCGCTGGGCGTGGGTTGCGGCGACGTTGCCGGCGCTCTCGCCGTGACGGATGAGGATCAGCTCTGTTGCACCCATCGTCCGACTCTACTCCGGCGCCCGCCGGGGCCAAGGGCTACGACGACGGCACCGCCGCCCGTTCGTCCGTTTTTCCGCCGTTGCGCACGGTGAACGTCAGCAGCAGCGCCAGCGCCGCGAAGACCGCCAGCAGGGTCAGGCCCACAAAGTAGCTGGAGTTCTCGGCGTCGTAGGTTGCCCCCATCACCAGCGGCGGGAAATAGCCGCCCAGTCCTCCCGCGGCGGCGATGATCCCGCCGACCGTACCCACGTCCTTCGGAGGGGTCACCCGCCCCACCCAGGCGAACACGCCTCCCGTGCCCAGCCCCAGGAACACGGCCATAAGCAGGAACGCTGTTCCGTAGACCCGTTCCTGGCTGGGCTGGAAGGCCACCACCATGGCCAGGACCACGGTGCCCGCGAAGGACACCAGGGTCACGATCCTGGGCCCGATTTTGTCTGCCATCGTGCCGCCGATGGGCCGCGCGATCACCGCAGCGACGGCGAAGCCTGCGGTCCGCGTCCCGGCGTCGGTGGCGTCCCAGTTATACACATTGCCCAGATAGGTGGGCAGGTAGTTGGAGAACGCTACGAAGGCACCGAACACGATGCCGTAGAGGAAACACAGCTGCCAGGTGGCTCTCAGGGTGAACGCGTGCCGGATCTTGGGCAGCGTCGGATCGGTGGGCCTGCTCCAGGCCGGCGATTCACGCAGTACCAGCCAGCTGATTACGGCCATCAGGGCTACGACTCCGGCAATGATCAGGTGGGCGTTGAAGTACCCGATGCCGGTGACCAGCCGGGGGGTGAAGAACGCGGACACGGCGGTGCCCACCATCCCTGCTCCGAAAACCCCGGTGGCGAACCCTTTCCGGCTCCGGTCGTACCAGGCGGAACAGAACGGAATCCCGATCGCGAAGACCGTCCCTGCGATGCCGAGGAAAAACGCGACGATGATGAGCAGGGCGTAGCTGCCGCTTTCCCCGGCGACGGCGGTGAGCAGCACCAGCGGCGCCGTCACACCCAGCACCAGCGTGAACATGCGCCGCCCGCCGTACCGGTCGGTCCAGGCACCCACCGGGATCCGGGCCAGGGATCCCACCAGGATGGGCATGGCCACCAGGATGGAGGCCTGGCTGGGATTCAGGTCAAGTGTCTGCGTGTAGCGGGCCGAGAGCGGCCCGATGATGGTCCAGGCCCAGAAGCCGACGGTGGAGGCAACCGTGGCTGTGATCAGGTTCAGCAGCTGCCCCGATTTCAGGTCCGGGGCGGCAGGTGCGGATGGTGCCGATGCCATGGCTGTCCTCTCCGTGGTCCTTATTGCGGGGGAACACCCCGGCGGTCCCGGTCCGGTGTGCCGACCGGAGCCCAGCCGCGGCGCGGCGGTACCGCGCCGGGCGTCTTCCGCTTCCCACGGGAGCGGTAGACGATGTACGGGCGGAAGATGTACTGCAGCGGAGCCGTGAAGGCGTGCACCAGCCGGGTGAACGGCCAGATGGCGAACAGTGCCAGGCCCCACAGGGTATGGATCTTGAAGGAGAGGCTCGCGGCGGTCATCGCCGCGATGTCCGGCTGGAAGATGAAGATGGACCGGAACCAGGGTGAGACCGTTTCCCGGTAGTCGGTGATGTTCGGATCGAACACTGAGATCAGGGTGGTCGCCAGCCCGGCGAACAGTGCAGCAACCAGGACGATGTACATCAGCTTGTCATTGCGGGTGGTCGCCATGAACACCGGGCCGGTGGTGCGCCGCCGGTAAATCAGCAGAACCACGCCCACCATGGTTCCAATACCGGCGATGAGCCCGATCCCCAGGGCCATCGCGTGGTACAGCCCCTCGGAGATCCCAACGTCCTTCGTCCAGGCCTGGGGAATCACCAGCCCGATGAAGTGACCGGCAATTACTGCCAGGATCCCGAAGTGGAACAGCGGAGAGGCGATGCGAAGGATCCGCGCTTCGTAGAGCTGGGAGGACCGGGTGGTCCAGCCGAACTGGTCGTACCGGTACCGCCAGATGGAGCCCAGCACCAGGACGGCGATCACCACATAGGGCAGCACACCCCAGAGCATGACGTCCCCCAGCGTGACCTGGACGTTCTCCGCCGGAGCGACGTCAGCCGGCAGGGAGGCCGGCAGGTCTGCGGGCAGCATCGCTGTGCTTCTCATGGCCGGTTCCTTTCGGACAGGGGCAGCAGCCGGGAGCTGTACGGTTCCAGTCCCACGGTTTCGGTGGGCGGGCCGTAGCCGGCGGTGCGCATCACCGTCTGCGCGTCCTCGGGTGACACCCCGGGGAGGGTCGAACAGACCAGGGACAGCACATGCGTGTGCGGCAGGCCGGCGTCCCGCAGTGCCAGGCGCAGCAGTTCAAGGGACGGCCGGTAGCGCTGCAGCAGCTCATACCCGTCCGCAGGTGACACCTTGGCAGCAAATTCGAGGACCAGCGGAAGGTAGTCCGGCAGCTCTGTACCTTCCGGAAGCATCCCGTGTTCGCGGTAGACCTCCTTGAACGCTGCCAGCGCTTCACCCCGCCGCCGTGTGTCACCGTCCGTCCAGTACGTCAGGTGCAGGCTGTGCCGTTTGGACAGGTCGAACTCCTGGACGTACTCGCTCTGGACCTCCGTCAGCGGCCGGGCGGAGAACGAGGCGAAAAGCTCCTCCATGCCGTCGGTGAGTGCCCCGGCCTCCTCCAGTGCGGTGCGCAGCAGCGGCAGTGAGGCCTGCAGGTCTTCGTCCGGATACTGAAGCAGCAGCGACGCCACCTGGCGGACGACGGCGCTGCGCCGGGGATTCCTGTCGGCATACGCTTCGGGCGCCACCGTGCCCTTGCCTGGTTTGCCGAGGAGCTTCTCCAGCAGGCTCATTTCCGCTCACCCCCGTCCTGGGGACCGGGCGGAAACAGACCCTGGGTGCCTCCCCGGCCGTCCCAGTTCAGCAGGTTGACCCGGCCGGTCATGTCCCGGTTCCCGGCCGGGTCGTCGCCGCGCTGCCGGGCGTCCAGGGCGTTAAAGTTCTCCACTGCCACGGGCATGGGACGCCCGGACGCTTCGCCGAACACCCCGGTCTGGCCCATGCCGGGCCCGCCGTCCGTATCCAGCGAGCAGCCGATCTCCTCGAGGTTGTGGGCGTCCTCCAGATGGGCGCTGGGAATGACGTACCGTTCCTCGTATTTGGCCACTGCCATCAGGCGGTACATCCGAACGATGGATTCACCGGTCATGCCCACGTCCGTGGCGATCGATTCTTCCGGAGCGTCGCCCAGGGTGATTGCCCGCATGTAGGCACGCATGGCCGCCAGCTTGCGCAGCACTGCGGTCACCAGGTCCGTGTCCCCGGCGGTAAAGAGTTCCGCGAGGTATTCCACCGGGATGCGCAGCGCCTCGATGGCGCCGAACAGGTTGGCGGCGTCCTCGCCGTCGTGCCCTTGGTCCTTGAGCACGTCCACGATCGGGGACAGCGGCGGGACGTACCAGACCATGGGCATGGTCCGGTATTCCGGGTGCAGCGGCAGCGCCACCCTCAGCTCCTTCGCCAGCGCGTACACCGGCGACCGGCGTGCTGCATCGAGCCAGTCCTCCGGGATGCCTTCGGCCCGCGCGGCGGCAATGACCTCCGGGTCGTTCGGATCCATCATCAGGTCCAGCTGCGCTTCGTAGAGGTCCTGCTCGTTGGGGGTGGCCGCCGCCTCGGTGACGCGGTCGGCGTCGTACAGGAAAATCCCGATGTACCGCAGCCGTCCCACGCAGGTCTCCGCGCACACGGGGGGCAGCCCCACCTCGATCCGGGGATAACAGAACGTGCACTTCTCCGCCTTGCCGGAGCGGTGGTTGAAGTACATCTTCTTGTACGGGCAGCCGGTGACGCACTGCCGCCAGCCGCGGCAGCGGTCCTGGTCCACCAGGACGATTCCGTCTTCCTCCCGCTTGTAGATGGCACCGGAGGGGCAGGAGGCCATGCAGGACGGGTTCAGGCAGTGTTCGCAGATCCGCGGCAGGTAGAACATAAACGTCTGGTCGAACTCGAACTTGACCTTCTCCTCGGCGTCCCGGCGCAGCTTCTCCACCACAGGATCCTGCTGCGCGGTTTCCGGGGCGCCGCCCAGATTGTCGTCCCAGTTCGCCGACCACTGGATCTTCATGTTCTCCCCGGTGATCAGGGACTTGGGCCGGGCCACCGGAAAATCGTTCCCGGCCGGGGCCTGGATGAGGTTCTCGTAGTCATAGGTCCACGGTTCGTAGTAATCGCTGAGCTCGGGCTGCACGGGTGAAGCAAACAGGCCAAAAAGCTTCGCGGCCCGCCCGCCGGACTTCAGCTTCAGGTTCCCGCGCCGGTTCAGTTCCCATCCGCCGCGCCATTTTTCCTGGTCTTCCCAGCGCCGGGGATAGCCCTGCCCGGGCCGGGTCTCCACGTTGTTGAACCACACGTACTCGGTGCCGGCCCGGTTGGTCCACGCCTGCTTGCAGGTCACCGAACAGGTGTGGCAGCCAATGCACTTGTCCAGCGCCATCACCATTGCCGTCTGCGCCATGATCCTCATCAGAAATCCACCTCCTGCGAGCGCCGCCGGACCACCGAGACAATGTCCCGCTGGTTACCCGTGGGGCCCAGGTAGTTGAAGGCCCAGGACAGCTGGGCATAGCCGCCGATCATGTGACTGGGTTTGACCAGGATCCGCGTCACGGAGTTGTGGATCCCGCCGCGCCGGCCGGTGGCCTCGGACTTCGGGGTATCGATAATGCGTTCCTGGGCGTGATGGACGTACACCACCCCGGCGGGCATCCGGCTGGAGACGATGGCCCGGCCCACCAGCACCCCGTTGGTGTTCACGCATTCCACCCAGTCGTTGTCCGCCACCTGGATCAGCTCCGCGTCCTGCGGACTCATCCACACTGCTGTGCCGCCGCGGGAGAGCGAGAGCATAAAGAGGTTGTCCTGGTACTCGGAGTGGATGGACCACTTGTTGTGCGGGGTCAGGTACCGTACCGCCACGGACAGCTCGCCTCTGGTTCCGAGCTGGGGTTCGCCGAAGAGCCGGTGCATATCCAGGGGCGGGCGGAACACCGGAAGCGCCTCACCCATGTCCCGGATCCAGTCGTGGTCCAGGAAGAAGTGCATCCGCCCGGTGAGGGTGTGGAAGGGCTTGAGCCGTTCAATGTTGATGGTGAACGGGGCGTAGCGCCTGCCGCCGGACTCCGAACCGGACCATTCCGGGGAGGTGATCACCGGCGTCGGGCGGTCCTGTGTGTCACGGAAGGTGATGATCTTGTCTTCCGCGCCCATAGCCAGGTCAGCCAGCGGGGTGCCGGTGCGCTGTTCCAGGGTTTCGAAGCCCTGGACTGCCAGTTCGCCGTTGGTGGTGCCGGAGAAGAGCAGGATTGCCTCCGCCATCCGTGCGTCGGTGTCCACGGCCGGCCTGCCGCGGGCTGCACCGGAGTCGAAGACACCGTGTTTCTGCGCCAGCTGCCGCACCTGTTTGTCAACTTTGTAGGTGACGTACTTGGTGGTGAAGCCCAGCTTCTCCGCCAGCGGGCCCATCGCAACGAACTTGTCCGCGATGGCTGTGTAGTCGCGTTCCACAACCGCAAGATTGGGCAGGTTCCGCCCCGGCACGGCGGGAATGTCCGTGCCTTTCCAGTCCGGGGCATGGCCGCCGGGCTGGGCGATCTCCCCCGGGGTGTCATGGGTCAGGGCCGTGGCCACCAGGTCGTTCCGGACGCCCAGGTGCGTGGCGGCCTGCCGGGAGAACTCCACGGAAAGCAGCCGGAAGAGCTCGAAGTCCGACTTTGACTCCCACGGAGGCGCGATGGCCGGGGTGAAGGCGTGCACGTAGGGGTGCATGTCTGTGGAGGACAGGTCGTATTTCTCGTACCAGGTGGCGGCCGGGAACACGACGTCGGACAGCAGGGTGGAACTTGTCATCCGGAAGTCGGCGGAGACCAGCAGGTCGAGCTTGCCCTGTGGTGCTTCCTCCCGCCACACCACGTCCCTGGGACGGGCATCGCCGTGGTCAGTGCCCAGGACATTGTTCAGGGTGCCCAGCAGGTGCTTCTGGAAGTACTCCTCGCCTTTGGCCGACGAGCCCAGCAGGTTGGAGCGCCACAGGATCAGCGTCCGCGGCCAGTTCGCCGGGGCGTCCACGTCCTCCACCGCAAAACGCAGCTGCCCCTCCTTCAGCCGGTCCGCCACCCAGCGGGCCGGTGTTTCGGCTTCCCCGCGTTCGACGCCGGCGGCGGCCTCGTCCGCGACGTCCAGCGAGTTCTTCGCGTCAAACTGCGGGAAGAACGGCATCCAGCCCATCCGGGTGGACTTGGCAATCACGTCCGCGGAGTGCATGCCGCGCAGGTGGCCTTCCGCCAGCGGGGACTGAACACCGTCGGTGGAGTACCCGTCGGAGCGGAACTGGTCCGTGTGCATGTACCAGAACGCGGTGCCGATCATAAAGCGCGGCGGGCGGTTCCAGTCCCCGGCCGAGGCCATGGCGGCCCAGCCGGTGATGGGCCGGCACTTCTCCTGGCCCACGTAGTGCGCCCAGCCGCCGCCGTTGCGTCCCTCGCACCCGGTCAGCATGAGCATGGCCAGGATGGCCCGGTACGTCACGTCCCCGTGGTACCACTGGCAGATTCCGGCGCCGAGGATGATCATGGACCGGCCGTTGGATTTCTCCGCGTTGGCCGCGAATTCCCTGGCGGTGCGGATGACTGCCGATGGTTTGACCGAGGTCAGTTCCTCCTGCCAGGCGGGCGTGTAGGCCGTGGCGGCGTCGTCATACCCCGCTGCCCAGATCCCGGGCAGCCCCTCCCGGCCCACGCCGTACTGGGCCAGCATCAGGTCAAAGACGGTGGTGACCCGCTTTCCGGCCACCTGCGTTACCGGCACGCCTCGGTGCACCACGGAACCCGTACCGGACGGGTCGGAGAACACGGGGAGGTCGACGCCGCTGGTCTCGCCCAGCCAGCCGGCGGCGTCGGCCAGGGACAGTGCGGGTACCACGCCGCCCAGATCCAGGTTCCATTTGCCGGCGTCGGCGTCGTTGTAGCGGAAGCCCAGTGAACCGTTGGGCACCACCGCGGCGCCGCTGGACCTATCCAGCAGGACGGTCTTGAACGCGGCGTCCGCAGCCTGCGCGCTCTCGCCGCCCAGGTCCTGAGCTGTGAGGAACTTCCCGGGAACGGTGGTGCCGTCCGGGCCGTCCACCAGGGTGACCAGGAACGGCAGGTCGGTGTACTGCAGCACATAGTCCTCGAAGAACGGTACCCGCCGGTCCACGAAGTTCTCCTTGAGGATCACATGCCCCATGGCCATCGCCATGGCGGCATCGGAGCCGGCCTGGACCGGCAGCCATTCGTCGGCGAACTTGGTGTTGTCCGCGTAGTCCGGGCTGACGGAGACCACCTTCGTGCCCCGGTAGCGTCCTTCCACCATCCAGTGCGCGTCCGGGGTCCGGGTCACGGGAATGTTGGAGCCCCACATCATCAGGTAGGTCGCGTCCCACCAGTCACCGGATTCCGGGACGTCCGTCTGGTCGCCGAAGACCTGTGGGGACGCTACCGGAAGGTCCGCGTACCAGTCGTAGAAACTGTTCATCACCCCGCCGATCAGGTTGATGAACCGGGCCCCGGCAGCGTGGGAAACCATGGACATGGCCGGGATCGGCGAGAAGCCGGTGCAGCGGTCCGGGCCGAAGTTCTTGACCGTGGCGACGTGCGCCGCCGCCGTCATCTCCAGGGCCTCCTGCCAGCTGGAACGCACCAGCCCGCCCTTGCCGCGGGCCTGCTGCCAGGTGCGGCGCTTGTCGGGATCAGCCACCAGGGCTTCCCAGGCCAGCACCGGATCCCCGCCGGAAGAGCGCTTTGCTTCCCGGTACATTTCCAGCAGCACCCCGCGGATGTAGGGGTAGCGCACGCGGGTTGGCGAATAGGTGTACCAGGAGAATGCAGCGCCGCGCGGGCAGCCGCGGGGCTCGTATTCCGGCCGGTCCGGACCCACCGTGGGATAGTCGGTTTCCTGCGCTTCCCAGGTGATGATCCCGTCCTTGACGTAGACCTTCCAGGAGCAGGACCCGGTGCAGTTCACCCCGTGCGTGGAGCGGACCACCTTGTCATGGCTCCACCGGTTCCGGTAGAACGCGTCGCCTTTCCGTCCGCCTTCACGGAAGACCGCCCGGCCGTCGGCCGTCTCATCCCAGCGGGTGAAAAACCTGCCGAGTTTTAGGAGTGCATCGGAAGCGGGGCCGTCTGTCCCCGTTACGGAGCTGCTAGCCATTTATTCAAGTTACGCGCCGCTTCCCGGGGTCAACAGCTTGCAGCCGGATTCCCGTCCGGCGCCGGCGAAGATGCCGCCGCTGCCGGCCCGCAGGCCGGGTTTTGCGGCCGCGATAAACTCGATCCGTGAGCACACAACTTCCCGAGCAGGTCTCTGACATCTTCGATCCCACGCAGTGGAGGGTGGTTGGCGGCTTCGATGACTTCACCGACATGACCTACCACCGCCAGGTGGAGCGCGACGCCGACGGCGCCGTCGTGCGCGACCTGCCCACCGTGCGGATCGCCTTCAACCGCCCGGAGGTGCGCAACGCATTCCGTCCGGGCACCGTGGACGAGCTGTACCGGGCGATGGACCACGCGCGGATGACCCCCGACGTCGCCACCGTCCTGCTCACGGGCAACGGCCCCTCCCCCAAGGACAGCGGGCACTCCTTCTGCTCCGGCGGAGACCAGCGGATCCGCGGCCGGGACGGGTACCGGTACGCCGACGGCGAGACCCAGGAAACAATTGATCCGGCCCGCGCCGGCCGGCTGCACATCCTGGAAGTGCAGCGCCTGATGCGCACCATGCCCAAGGTGGTCATCGCCGTCGTCAACGGCTGGGCAGCCGGGGGCGGGCACAGCCTGCATGTTGTTTCCGACCTGACCATCGCTTCCCGCCAGCACGGAAAGTTCAAGCAGACCGATGCCACTGTTGGCAGTTTCGACGCCGGCTACGGTTCGGCGCTGCTGGCCCGCCAGATCGGCCAGAAGCGTGCCCGGGAGATCTTCTTCCTGGCCCGCGAATACTCCGCCGAGGACATGGTGGCCATGGGCGCCGTCAACGAAGCGGTGGACCACGAAAACCTTGAAAAAGTGGCGCTTGAATATGCCGCGGACATTGCCCGGCAGTCGCCGCAGGCAATCCGCATGCTCAAGTTCGCCTTCAACCTGGCCGACGACGGCCTGGCCGGCCAGCAGGTGTTCGCCGGCGAAGCCACCCGGCTGGCGTACATGACTGATGAGGCGGTGGAGGGCAAGGAAGCGTTCCTGGCGAAACGGGACCCGGACTGGTCCAACTTCCCCTACTACTTCTAGGACGTCATGGAACTGCTTCCCGTCCACACCCCGTCCGGCTACAACGCCGGAGACCTGCTGCCGCCGCTGGCTGCGGCGCTGGCCGGGGAAGGACCCGCCGTCGCCCCGCACGCCGACCCGGCGCAGACCTTCACCGGTGAACTGCCCAATGACGACGTCGCGCTGGTTATCAGCACCTCGGGATCCACCGGCACACCCAAGCAGACCATGCTCAGCACCGATGCGTTGGCGGCGTCTTCCATGGCCACCGCAATGCATCTGGGCAGGGACGGACAGTGGCTGCTGGCGCTGCCGGTCCACTACATTGCCGGGGTCCAGGTGCTGGTGCGGTCCCTCTACGCCGGAACTGAACCGGTACTGATGGACACCGGAGCACCTTTCAGCCCCGATGCATTCACCACTGCCGCCCAGGCCATGACCGACCGGACCCGGCTCACCTCGCTGGTGCCCACCCAGCTGCACCGGCTGCTCACCGATCCGGCTCCGGACACACTCGCCGTGCTGCGCCGGTTCGACACCATCCTGCTCGGCGGCGCGGCTGCCAGCCCGGCACTGCTGGCGCGGGCGAAGGAGTTCGGGCTGAACGTGGTGCGCACCTACGGCATGAGCGAAACGGCGGGCGGCTGCGTGTACGACGGCGTTCCGCTTCCCGGCGTCGAGGTCCAGGAACACGAGGGCCGGCTCTGGATTGCCGGGGACATGCTGGCCGACGGATATCTGGGTGCTCCTGAGCTGAGCGCTGAGCGGTTTGCGTTCCACTCCGGCAAGCGCTGGTTCCGCACGGATGACACCGGCTCGGTAGCTGCGGACGGGATTGTCTCGGTGTCCGGCCGGCTAGACGACGTGATCGTCACCGGCGGCGTGAAAGTCTCCGGTGCCGCGGTAGCCGCTGCGGCTGAGCAGCTTCCCGAGGTGCACCAGGCCGTGGCCATGGGCCTCGAGGACCCGGAGTGGGGCGCCGTGGTGGGCATCGTCGTCGTCGGCTCCGTGGATACGGGCAAGCTGCGCAGCGCCGTCCGCTCCGCACTGGGTGCACCTGCCGTGCCCAAGGTCGTGGTGGAGCTTGAGCGGCTGCCCCTCCTGCCCGGCGGCAAGACCGACCGGCTTGCTGTCCGCCAGCTGCTGGCTGCCGCCCGCGGTTAGGACTGCCCTGTTCTCTCATCGAGATGACAGAAAGTGCACGTCTCAGCGCTGAGACGTGCACTTTCTGCTATCTCGGCGCGCGGAGGGGCGTTTTCGCGCTCCCGGCGGAGGTGCGGGAGAATGAAGCTGCCCGGCAGGTGCGGTTCCTGCCGGAGAGCATCAGCACTAAGCCAACATAGAAGGAATTGACTGTGGCCACAGCGGCGCAATGGTTCGAGGGGGCACGCCCCCGGACACTCCCGATGGCGGTTGCTCCGGTGATTATCGGTTCCGCGGCGGCGTTCGACCTGGGCGGCTTCCGCTGGCTCAATGCAGTGCTTGCTGCTGTGGTGGCGATCCTGCTGCAGGTGGGCGTGAACTACGCGAATGACTACTCCGACGGCGTGCGCGGCACGGATGACAACAGGGTTGGCCCGCTGCGGCTTACCGGCTCCGGTGCCGCACCTGCCAAATCGGTGAAGTACGCGGCATTCCTCTGCTTTGGCCTGGCCATGGCGGCCGGCCTTGCGCTGGTAATCCTCTCCCAGGCCTGGTTCCTCCTGCTGGTAGGCGTGGGCTGCATCGCAGCAGCCTGGGGCTACACCGGGGGCCGGAACCCTTACGGGTACCTGGGCCTGGGGGACGTTTTTGTTTTTGTCTTCTTTGGCCTCGTTGCCACGCTGGGCACCACCTACACGCAGGCCGGCCAGGTGAATGCCGCCGCGTGGATCGGCGCAGTCTCCACCGGGCTGATCGCCACCGCCCTGCTGATGGCCAACAACGTAAGGGACATCCCCACCGACCGCGAGTCGGGCAAGCGCACCCTGGCGGTCCGCCTGGGCGACGACGCCGCCCGCATCAGTTACGTGATGATGCTGGCACTGGCACTGCTGCTTCCGCTGCTGCTCGTGGGCGACTATCCCTGGGTCCTGCTGGTCCTGCTGCTGCTGCCTGCGTGCCTGATGCCGAGCTGGCTTATGCTCAAAGGCAAGAAGCGCCGCAGCCTGATTCCGGTGCTAAAGCAGACCGGCCTGATCAACCTTGGCTTCAGCGTGATCTACGGCCTGGCGCTGGTGCTGACCCGGATGCTGGCCTAGCTTCGACGCGCACTCCCCCGGATCTGCGGGGCCCGGCTGGTTGCCGGTTCGCGGCGGCCGCCTCAGCTCCCCAGCAGACGGCGCTCGTGGGCAAAGGACACCAGCTGGATCCGGGTGCGCAGCTGAAGTTTGTCCAGGACGCTGCGCAGATGCGTTTTTACAGTGGCCTCTGAGACGAAGAGGTTCTGTGCCATCTCCCCGTTGCTCAGGCCCTTTCCCGCCAACAGGAACACGTCGCGTTCCCGGGCCGAGAGGACCTCGAGGACGGCCAGGTCCGGTTCCCGCGCCGGGGCGTTGCGGGCGGCGTGATCGAACAGGGAGTGGATGGATCCGGGCGCGATCACGGAATAGCCAGAATGCACTGTCCGGACGGCGGCCAGAAGGAACTCTGGTTCAGCGCTCTTGAGCAGATACCCGCTGGCGCCGGCCTGGACAGCCTGCACCACGGCCTGGTCCCGGTTGAAGGTTGTCAGCGCGATGATCCGCGGCGGTTCAGTTCCGGCGCCGTCGGCTGCCGCAATAATCCGGCGAGTGGCTTCCACCCCGTCCATAACAGGCATCCGGAGGTCCATCAGCATGACGTCGGGGCGCTGCTCCGAGGACAGTTCAACCGCTTCCCTCCCATCGCCCGCCTGCCAGCAGAAGGCCATGTCCTTCTGGCTGTCGATGAGCATACGGATGCCTGCAAGGAACAACGGCTGATCGTCGACGAGGGCGACGGAGATCCGCGCATCTGGTTCACGCATTCCCAATGGCCTTTACCGAAAAGCCGCCAACTGTTGTCGCCAGACCTGCGGGCTCTTTGGCCTGGTCCCCGGCACCGGGGTTTCTGCCTTCCAATGTCCCGTACGGCACGAAGACGGTCACCCGGAATGTCTCGCCGTCGGGTCCAGCAGTGAGCCAGCCGCCCGCCATGTGAGCCCGCTCCCGCATACCGGGGATGCCGCGACCGTGACGGGTGGAGTCCGGTTCCTCCTGACGGGTACGCTGCGGCAGATCTGACGCCGCATGCAGCGTCAGGCCCGGACCACTCCAGTCAAAGTGCAGCCGCACTGCAGTTCCACGCCCGCCATGCTTCAAGGCATTGGTCAGGCATTCCTGCACAATCCGGTACACCGCTACCTGCTGGCCGCTGGAAAGGTCCACGGGCTCACCGGAAACGCTGTCTCTTATGTCCAGGCTGCTGCGCATGCCGGCGATCAGGTTGGCAATGTCCTTTACCTGAGGCTGCGGCGCCGTCATGCCTTCGTCCTCCACACCCTCGATGACCCGCTGTGCATCAACCAGTGCACTCCTTGCGGAACCGGCAATCGCCTCCAGTGCCTTGAGGACAGGCTCCGGCTGGTTCTTCACCGAGTACCGGGCGCCGTCGGCCTGCGCAGCGATGACCGCCAGTGAATGTGCCAGCACGTCATGCAGGTCCCGGGAAATACGTGTCCGTTCCTGCTCAACAATGAGGTCCACTTCCCTGTCCTTCAGCTTTGACTGCGCCAGTTCCCGGGCCTGGAACAGACTCCCCCGTTCTTCGGCCAGCGCCAGGACGAGTCCGACGGCGAAACACCCGGCCGCAATCAGCAGGAAAAGGGCAAACAGCTGGGGCCCGAACGCACTGAGCGTAAACCTGTCCCCGGAATAGAGCTGCGGAAACCAGCCCACGCCATTCCCGTAACGCCAGGAAAGCATCATAAACGCCATGACAGCCGCAAAAACGGCGTTCACTGTGAAGGCGATAATCCGGATCCGCCGCGTAGCGGTCCACGCGATCAGTCCGAGCGAGATGAAGGAACCGATATAGATAGCCCAGTGATTGGAGTGCATGGGCGGAACGACGTGCAGGAGCTGGCCGAGCAGGAGCACTCCGGTAAGGCTCAGGGACAATACCGGCCACCGGATGGCGACGGCGATTACCGTCGTCATGATCACTAGCGGAACGGTGCCCGGCCAGTACATCGGCACGATGCCCATAACCGGCCCCATACGGCCGGCCTCTGCCACACACCACAAAATGAAAAAGACGGCGGCTGCAGCAGAGGCAACCCAGCGCCGTGCCTTGGTAAGGAGGGATCTCATGCCAGCCACACTAGCGACGACATGTGCCCTGAATTCCCGTGAACACCTCTCACACCCGAATCTCAGTCCGCAGGTGGACGGGATTCATCCCGCAAGCCAGTCCGGTACGCGTTTACCAGGGCGCAGGCACGGGCGGCTGTCTCGGCGTCAGGCATTGAGAACACAAACCGCTGTTTGTTCCCTGCCGTCAGGACCAGAGCCGGACCGCTGCGCATGATGAAGCCCGTGCCGGCCCCGCTGATCCGGTACCCCCAGCCGCCAAAGTCCATCGCCTGGATGTCCTCAACGGACGCTGACCGAACCTGCTTGTGGGAAAGCGGCATCAGCTTCCAGAACCCGCCCGCCAGAACCCGGGTCCCGGCGTCGTCAACCACCACGGTTCCCGAGCAGAAGATCCACAGCAGAGCGGCGGCGGGAAGTCCCAGCAGGGCCAGCGCCGGATGGATAAAGACCAGGCTCAGGGCGACCACCGCTCCGGTGCCCAGGCTGAGCAGCCAGCTGACCGGACCCATTGAGACCTTGATGGCCAGGCTTTCCCTGCTGGCAGCGTTCCGGCGCGCATCGGCGGCCAGGGATGAATCCTCGCCGGCTGCTGCCGCATCGGCTGCCTGGGTATCCGGGCTGGGCGTCCGGTCCACGTCCGCGGGGCGGTAGAGCCAGCCGCAGAGGCCGCCGGCAATGCAGCCTACGACGGCGGACGCCCACATCACCGGACCGGAGATCTCCGCCTGTGAGGCGTCTGCCAGATCGAGCTGGCCTGCGGCGACAGCCACCGCCAACCCGGTTATGAGCAGTCCGAAACCGACTCCGAAGCCAACCCCGAGCCGAGCAGTACAAGCCGAATAGCCGCGGGTCAGGACGGACAATCCGGAAATGAGCGCTCCACTGCCTCCGCCGACGAACACGGCAATACCTGCGTTGCCCCAGACGGACATGTAGCCGTCTACGCCGTTCGGGCCCCAGTGGCTTGCCATCGGTTCCGGCAGGCGGCTTGCAGCTGTCGCCATCCAGGCCGCCGCAGCAAGGCCGAGTGCGAAGAGTCCGGTTACAAGACCAATTAGCCAGCGCCGGTTGTAGGTGCTCTCGACCTGCTCTGAACGGTTCCTAAGTTCGGTACTCCCCATGCGCTCCCCCGCTGCTCACCCGACTCACGATGCCGGTCAAGATTGTCCGTCGACCCTAACAGGCACGGCGGGAGGGACCGGCGTCAGCTCTCGCGGGGTTTGCGGTCGGCGTCGATTGTGACGTCCGGATTGGCGTCGTGCAGGGAGTCCTCGGCTGCGGAGTCATCCAGCTCAGCCCGGTTGCGCGACGGCGGCGTCTTTTCGCTGAAGCGGCTCTGCAGGCCTACGGCAGCGGCGTCGCGCATGTCCCGGAAGAACAGGTACGTGACGCACCAGGCCAGGACGGCAGAGACGATGGCAGAGAGCACCAGCCCAAGCTGCAGGTAGATACCTGCAACGAAGAAGACGGCCACCAGTCCAAGGCGGAGAGCGGTAAATTTCCAGAAAGCCACGTGCCCATTCTACGGGTACGGCCTGAAAGCCTCTCCCAGCTTGCTCCTTGGACCGTAAACCCTCAATTAGGTGCCTTTGGAAACTATTCAGGCCGCCTTCAGCTGGCTCCACTACACTGGGGGAATGCCCCGCATCGTACTTCTCAGCGTCATCGTCGTCGCAGCTGTCATCATCTACGCCGTCATCGACTGCCTTATGTCCCGGGCCCATGAAGTGCGGAGCATCTCCAAACCCTTTTGGATCGCCGTGATCGTGCTGCTGCCTGTGCTCGGCGCGATCCTGTGGTTCCTCTTTGGGCGTCCGGGCCACGGGCCAGAGCCCAAGCCCCGTGCCCCGCGGCACCCCACCGCTCCGGATGATGACCCCGAGTTCCTCCGCAATCTGGAGATCCGCCGCCGGCAGAAGGCGAAGGAAGAAGAGCTCAAGCGCCGCGAGCAGGAAATCGCCGACCGCGAGAAGCGTTCAAAGCAGAACGACGACGAGAAGCCCAGCAGCAGCTAACCGAAGCTTCACGTGGGAAGCCCCGTTCCGGATCAATTTCGGAATGGGGCTTTTCTTGTCCCTGCGGCTACCCTGCCGCGCCACAGCCGGGAGATTCCTTCCGGTTTGGGACACTTTTCCCTGCTCTTGGGGACATTCCTGCCGGTTCGGGACATTCCTCCGCGGCGCCGCGGCAGGAAAGACCCAAAGTGGCAGGGATCTCCCAAACCGGAGCGCTCCCGGCCAACCCGCCCTCACACGCCCCGGCTCCCGCCCCAAGCCGCACCCCACCGAAACAGCAAAAACCCCGCCCCGGCAGAAGCCGGAGCGGGGCCTTGAAGCGGTAGGGCCTAGACGCCCGAGTAGGAGTGCAGGCCGGCGAAGTAGACGTTGACGATCGTGAAGTTGAAGACCACGCAGAGGTAGCCAACGATCGAGAGCCAGGCGGCACGGGTACCGGTCCAGCCGCGGGTGGCACGTGCGTGCAGGTAGCCGGCGTAGACAACCCAGATCACGAAGGTCCAGACTTCCTTGGTGTCCCAGCCCCAGTAACGGCCCCAGGCCTGCTCTGCCCAGACAGCGCCGGCCATCAGGGTGAAGGTCCAGAGCACAAAGGCAACGGCGTTGATGCGGTAGGAGAAGTTCTCCAGGGACTGTGCCGAGGGAACGATCTTCAGGAACGCGAAGCGTTCCTTCGCGCCGGCACGGGCCTTGGCCTCGCGGTCAGCCTGCAGCAGCTGCAGCACCGACATGGCAAAGGTCAGGGTGAACAGGGCCGAGGCAATAACCGCAACAGAGACATGGATGATCAGCCAGTAGCTCTGCAGCGCGGGGATCAGGTGCCCAACCGGGGTGGGGAAACCGATGGTGGCCGCCATCATCATGATCAGCACCAGGCCAACCACGAAGGTGCCCAGGAACCTGAGATCGCGGCGCAGCAGCACCAGCAGGAAGACCACCGAGACCACCAGGGCTCCGGTGGTGCAGAACTCGTACATGTTGCCCCACGGCACGCGGTGTGCGGCCAGTCCCCGGGCCACCACTGCGGCTGCATGGATGAGCGTGGCCAGTGCGGTGAGGGCGACGGCGACGCGGGCTGCGTTGCGGCGGGCGCCCGTGTAACCCATCGCGTCGTCGGCGGTTACGGCTTCGCCGGTGTTCCACTGGCGGTTGGAGTCCGCCGGTCCGGACGGGGCTCCCGCAGTCGCCATGACCTTCGGAGCGGACTGGACTGCTGCCTTCTGGTCAATGGCCTTCAGCGTCTTGCTGCTCTTGGCCAGATCCCAGGCGAAGGCAAGCAGCGCGACCGTGTAGGTGAACGCCGCCAGCAGCATAAAAAGGTCGCTGTATTCCGCGAGCTGGTAGTCGATGGAGGGCATTAGGAGTCCTTACCTTTTTCTTCCGTGCGTCCGGTGCTGCCGGTCACTGATGCATCGGCCAGGGTTTCCGGGCCTTCCGCTGGGGTTGCGGCGGGGGCGTCCGCCAGCCACTTCTTTTCAAGCAGGGTCCGCAGTGCTGCACCCTCAGTTACCAGCCGCGGATCTTCGCCGCGGGCCAGCAATCCGTACTCGACCATTATGCGGCCATCCTCGGCCGTTCCGGTACGAACCCAAACACGCCGGCGGGCGATAAAGAGGGACGCGGAGAGCCCGGCGAGGCTGAGCGCCGCGAAGATTCCCACCGCTGTCTTGGCCGGATCGTAGTGGACGTCCAGCGCCGCGTAGCGCAGCAGTCCGTCGAAACTGATGGAGCCCTTGCCTTCCGGCAGGTCATAGCTCTGGTTCATGCCCAGGACAATGCCGCCGGAATCCAGGTCGCGGTTGTTCAGCTCGGTAAGGTCATCGGTGTCCAGGACAAAGACGTTGGACGGCACGCCGCCGTCCAGGCCCAGGTCACCGTAGTAGGAGTTCAGGTTCAGCTGCGGATTGACCGGGTCGGGGTCGCCTGAGAAGGAGACTCCGTTTGAATCCAGCATGGCCGTGGGCAGGAAGAACCCAACAAAACCGAGCTGGTCCGGCTTGGCATCTGGCGCTTTGATGACCATCAGCGAGGTGTACACACCATCGGTGGGAACACCCACCACCGGGCCCTGGAAGGCGATCTCGCCCTCGCCGTCGCGCACGGTGACAACCGGTGCGTAGCCGTTGCCGACCAGATAGACCTTGGTGCCGCCGATGTTCAGCGGTTCGTTGACTTTCAGGGTTTCTTTGCGCGGTTCCTCATCCGGGTCTTCCTGCACCGTGACTTCGGCATTAAAGTCCAGCGGCTGGACGTTGCCGTTGGGCTGCCGGTCGAAGGTGACATCGAAGTCATCCAGTGTCAGCGAGTAGGGGCTCAGCTGGGACTCGGAGAAGTTGGTGCCGGGCGTAAAGGTGTCGTACCCCACCAGCGTGTTCACGAAGGTGTCCCCTTCCACCACGATCCGCTGGCCGTTGTAGCCCAGCAGACCGCCCACGGCAACGGACGCCAGGACACCGATCAGGGAGACGTGGAAGACGAGGTTGCCGGTTTCCTTGGCGAAACCGCGCTCGGCGCCGACGGACGGACGGTCGCCGTCCAGGTCCCGCGCCTCCACCCGGTAACCCCGCTTCCGGAGAATTGCCTCAGCGTCGCGGGCAGCCTGCGAGGCGGTCAGCCCCGTACCGGCGGGCACCGCCATCGTGCCGTATTCGGGCAGGCGGGAGAGCTTGGTGGGGGTCCGGGGCGGCTTGGAGCGCAGGGCCTTCCAATGCACCTTGGCGCGGGGAATGACGCAGCCGATCAGGGAGATGAACAGCAGCAGGTAGATCGCGGAGAACCAGACCGAGGAGTACACGTCGAAGAGCTGGAAGCGGTCCAGCCAGGGTCCGGAGCCCGGGTTGTCCTGGATGTACTGGGTGACGGCCCCGGGGTTGGCCGGGCGCTGGGGAAACAGCGAGCCGGGCACCGCTGCCACGGCGAGCAGCAGCAGCAGGAAGAGAGCGGTGCGCATGCTGGTGAGCTGTGTCCACGCCCAGCGCAGGGTGCCGCGCAGTCCCAGGGCGGGAAGCGCGACGTCGTTCTCAGCTTTGGTGCCCTTGCTGTCCGCGGGCGGCTGTTGCGTCATTTCGCTGTCCGGTTCAGGTTTCAACTGGTTCTCATTGTTCTCTGGGGACGGGTTCGGAGGTGTATTCATCAGATGGGCAGGGTCACGCTGTCCAGCCAGCCCTGGAGCTGGTTGATCCAGAGGTTCCAGACGCCGGTGACCATCAGCAGGCCAAGGGCGATCAGCATGCCGCCGCCGAAACGCTGCAGCGCAACGCGGTGGCGGCGGAAGAAGCCCAAGGCACCCATGCCGCGCCGGAAGCCGAGCGCGATCAGCAGGAAGGGAAGCCCAAGGCCAAGGCAGTATACGAAGGTGAGCAGCGCACCCTTCGCCGCGGAGGCGTCGTCGCCGGAGAAGGAGAGCAGCTGCACGGCGGAAAGCGTGGGGCCCAGACATGGAGCCCAGCCCAGCCCGAAGGTGACGCCCAGCAGCGGAGCACCCCAGAGCCCGGCCGGTGGGCGGGCCTCAATCTTGCGGTCACGCTGGAACCAGGACAGGCCACCCATAAAAATGATGCCCAGGAGGATGATCAGCGCACCCAGCACCTGCTGGATCCACGCCTGCTCGGCGCCTCGCAGCCAGGAGCCCAGCTGACCGATTCCGGCACCGATGGCCACGAAGACCACTGAGAAGCCCAGCACAAACAGGGCAATTCCGGTGAACATCCGTCCGCGGCGCTGCTTCTGCAAATCGATTCCGGTCAGGCCGGTGACGTAGCCCAGGTAGCCCGGCACAAGCGGCAGCACACACGGGGACAGGAAGGAAACCAGCCCGGCCAGCACGGCAACGGGAATCGCCAGAAGCATCGACCCGTTCAGGATCGTTTCGGCGAAGACGTTGGCTGCCGGCACGGCGGCAGCGGGAAGCACGGGCGGCACGTCGGCTACGCGGCCAGCGCGTCGGCGATGAGGGTCTTCAGGGTTCCCTTGTCGGCCAGGCCCAGGATGCGTGCAGCAACCCGGCCCTCGCGGTCAAGGACCAGCGTGGTGGGAACGGCCTGCGGCGGCACGAAGCTGGTCATGGCCAGCAGCACTCCCCCGTTGCGGTCCTCGAAGCTGGGGTAGGGAATGGCGAAGTTGCGCTCGAACGCCTCGGCGGTCTTGGCTTCGTCCCGGATGTTCACGCCGTAGAAGCGTGCGCCCTCCGGGGCATAGGTGTCATGCAGTTCCACCAGATCCGGCGCTTCCTTCCGGCAGGGCGCACAGGCGGCGTACCAGAAGTTCAGGACGACGACGTCGCCGGCCCAGTCGGCAGCGCTGACTTCAGTGCCGTCAAAGAGGGTTCCGGTCAGCCGGACCGGTTCGCCGCGCTCGGATGGTGCGTACTCAGTGACGGAACCGTCACCGGCAATGTAGTTCTTGTTGTCTCCGGCCTTGGCCTGTTCAGCCAGCGGATCATCCGCCGAGCAACCCGCCAGGGCGGCCGCCAGCGGCACGCCAACTGCCAGTCCGGCACCAAGCCGCAGGAAGGACCTGCGGTGCATGGCAGCAGGCTGTGTTTCGCTTTCGGGTTTCTTCACGGAGATCCAGCTTTCATCGCGGCAGGGGGCGGCCACTTCTACAACGCGTAGTAATTGTATTATGCGCCCGGCAGGTTTGCTGCCCCGGGCAGAAGATCGGCGGAAGGCTCGGCGTAGCGGACGCCGGTCAGTTCCATGTCGTTGAAGTCCAAAGTGGTCACCGAGGTGAGCGTGCACTCACGGCTGCGGGGATCATGCCAGAGCCTGCGCCCTTCGGCAGCGAGCCTGGTGACCCAGATGGGCAGCTGATGGCTGACCAGTACAGCTTCAGCTCCGCTGCCACCCAGTTCCAGGGCCCGGATGCGGGCATCGTGCACTGCTGCCATGACCCTCTCCACCTGCTGCGCATACGGTTCACCCCACGAGGGCTTCATTGGATTGCGCAGCAGGGGCCAGTACCTGGGATTGCGCAGCTGCCGCTTCACGCCGGGCAGCCCTTCGAAACGGTTCTCCGCCTCAAGGATCCGCTCATCCGTGACGGCTTCCACTCCGAGTGCGCGGGAGATCGGAGCCGCGGTCTCCTGGGCCCGGGTCAGCGGTGAGGCAACCAGGTACACCAGCTTCGCGCCGTCGCTGCGGCGTTCCTGGAAGTGCTGAGCTACCCGGTCTGCCATTTCCCGGCCGAGGTCCGAGAGATGGAACTCCGGAAGCCGGCCGTAGAGAATGCCATCCGGATTGAAGACTTCACCATGACGAACGAGGTGGATCGAGGCGCGGGACATGCCTCCCAGTCTCGCAGACACGCCGGGGAAGATTAAATCTTCACAATCACTTGAACCTTTGACCATTGTGTGTAATAGTGAATGCAAATGCATCTACTGGTGGTGCGGCGAACGGTCTGCCACCGACTTACCCAAGGAGAAAAACATGATCCCCTCCGGTCTCACCGCAGGCACCTGGAACCTCGACTCTTCGCACAGCGAGGTTGGCTTCACCGTCCGCCACGCAGGCATCAGCAAGGTCCGCGGCAACTTCGACAAGGTGAACGCCGTGCTGGAAGTTGGCCAGGACCTCAGCGACTCCAAGATCAGCGCCGAGATTGACGCCGCATCCTTCAACTCGAACGACGCCAACCGCGACGCACACGTCAAGGGCGCCGACTTCTTCGACGTCGAGCAGTTCCCCGAACTGCGCTTCACCGCCACCGGCATTGAAGGCTCCGGGGAAACCTACAAGCTCACCGGCGACCTGACCATCAAGGGAACCACCCGCCCGGTGACGCTCGACGTCGAGTTCAACGGTGTTGCCGTTGACCCCTTCGGCGCCACCCGCGCCGGCTTCGCCGGCACAACGGCCATCAGCCGCAAGGAATTCGGCCTGACCTGGAACGCTGCCCTGGAGACCGGCGGTGTCCTGGTTGGTGACAAGGTCACCATCAACGTGGACGTTGCCTTCGTCAAGGCCTAATGACCCGCTGGGCATGACGGCAGGCCCGGGGCGCTGCGAAGCGCTCCGGACCTGCTGCTCGTTAAGGACTCTTCCCGGCCCGGAAAAGCCCGCGTCCGGTGTGGTGCGGCGGGCGGAGGACTAGACTGGCTTCCGACTTCGCAGATGGGTTATCTGCCCTGCCGGAGGCTCTCCCGGCAGGCCACTCCAGACGGCAGGCGGGCCCAAATGAGCACTCCCAACGTTCCTGAACCCCGGGACAACGGCAATCCCGTACCTGGTGACGGCGGGCCGGAACAGCGTCCGGAACCGCGCTATGGCCAGTACGGACAGCCATCCGGTCAGCCGGGTCAGCCGGGCCAGCCGCAGATTCCGCCGGAGCCCGGCCAGCACCCGGTGCAGGGAAGCGAGCCGGCAGGTGGTCAGTACGGGCAGGGCCAATATGCGCAGGGCCAGTACGGCCAGTCCTACGGCTACCAGCCGGCCCAGCCTTCCGGCTACAGCTACCCCGGCTCCCCGGCGGGACCGGGCCAGGCCAAAGGACCGGCACCGCGGGAAGTCGTGATCGGCTTCTGGCTGATCATCGCGGCAGGCGTGCTTTCCCTCATCAACAACCTGGTGACCTCCTTCCGGATCCCGGACGTCCTGACCAGTGACCAGATCAATTCACTGCGGGACGCGAACGTTGATGTCCAGGATGCCGGCGGCTTCATCGTGTGGTTCTCGGTAGTCCTGAGCATCATTGGACTGGGCATCTACGTACTCATTGCCTGGTTCATCCTCAAGGGACACAACTGGGCGCGGATCCTCGGCACGGTATTCGCTGCCTTCTCCCTTGTTGGACTGCTGGTCTCCTTCCCCGTCTACGTGCTCTCCCTGATCGGCTGGCTTTCCATCCTGTCCTCGCTGGCCGGCATCGCCGGAATCGTCATGCTCTATCTGCGGCCCAGCATCCCCTACTTCCAGCGCCGCGAGTTCAATCCGTACCGCACCTATTAGGGCCACGGAGACGGCACCGGACCCCGCGGAGGGAAATCTGCGACCTCCGGATACAGGTTCCGGCCGGCACAGGTCACAGCCTGGTCCGTGACGCGTAGCGTTGAGTCTCCGCCGGGCTCCTTTCGGGATCCGGGCGGTTTCCATCACCCGGTCTTGTGAAGGCGGCAACGGCTATGAGGACTCCCGGCGCAACGCCCCGCTCCTCCGGAGCTGGCATCAATTCCCTCGCAAACCGCCTCCTGCACCACGGCTTCCGCCGGGCGCCGCAGGAAGACATTCCTGCCGGGGGCCCGGGCCCCGGCGGGAGCGGCGCGGCAGACGGCCTCACACCCGGCGGCGGCTCCCTCTGGCCTGGCGCGCATTGGCGGACGCCTGCTGAGCTGGCCCCGTTTTCCCGACGCTGTCATTCAGCTGGCACTCTCAGCACCTGCCGCCGCCGAACCGCAGCGAAAGGCTCCGCCGGAAGCGCCGGAAGCGCCGGCGGCACCGTCCGGGTCCGGCGAAGCGAAACCGGACTCCGTCCCGGCGAGTTCAGGCTCGGGATCAGCGGCGGCGCTTAAGCCGCCGGTACAGCCGCGCCCGGCTGCCAAAGCCCCGCCGCGCCCGGACCGTTCGCCATCGCCGCCGACTGCGGCACAGCAGCCGCCGCGGATCTCGGACCGCAGGACCAGGCGGCGGGCGCCCCTTGCTGTGAATGCCGCGGCACTGATCATCCTGGCAGCCGGCGCACTGCATCTGGTGGCCAGCCTGCGCGCAGCCTTCGATCCCCTGCGCCCGGCGCCGCCGGCAGCCATCCAGCTGCAGGAGCTTGGCGTTCCGGCGGACATGATCCTCTCCCTGGCCCGGATAGCGGACGTTGCCGTTGCAGCCGTGGCCTTCGGCATTTTCCTGCTCCTGGCTTCCCTCATCCGTGACGGCAGGAACTGGGCCCGGGCTGGGGTATGCGTGCTGGTTGCCGCCGGCCTGTTCTTCGGTTTCCGGGACGGATCATTCCCGCACGTGGCGGCGGCCCTGATAACGGCACTCGGAACCGGGCTGCTGTTCCTGCCCTCCAGCAACCGGTACCTGGCCACGCACGGCGGCAGGACCGGTTAGAAGATCAGCGCAGCAGGCGCGCCTGGGCATCCGTCGCGAGGGCGGCAACCTGGGCGCGCTGCGCGTGGTAGGCCAGGATCTGCAGCTCGGTGGCCATGTCCACTTTGCGGATCTGGACTTCGGGAGGAGCCTGCAGCACTACCGGAGCGAAGCTGAGGATTGACGTGATGCCGGCATCAACCAGGCGGGTGCACATGTCCTGGGCAGCTTCGGCGGGCACGGCCAGGACGGCCATGTTGGCCCGGGTCTTTTCCAGGACAGCTTCCAGTGACTGCACCGGGCTGATCCGCAGCCACCCGACTTCCCGCCCTACGGCCAGCGGGTCGGCGTCGAACAGCGCCACCACTTCGAATCCCCTGGAACCAAAACCGGAATAGCCGGCCAGGGCCCGTCCCAGATGCCCAGCCCCCACAATGGCTACCCGCCAGTCCAGGGTCAGGCCCAGGGCGGCTGAGATCTGGCCGCTGAGATACGGCACGTCATATCCCACACCGCGGGTCCCGTAGGAGCCCAGGTAGGACAGGTCCTTGCGCAGTTTGGGCGAGTTCACCCCCGCAGCTTCCGCAAGCTCTTCGGAGGAAACCCTCTCGATGCCCTCGGTGAGCATGGTGCCCAGGACCCTCAGGTAAACGGTCAGCCGCGCCAGGGATGCCGGCGGTATATGCCGCCCGTGCGCAGACGCGACAGGACCAGCTGCGTCTGGTTCCTCCGGCATACTCACTTCTGCAACTTTCGTCTGCTACTGGGCTGCGGCACGGTTCCTGCGAAGACCTGACGGTCCGGCAGGTTTCCCACTTTAGGACGCGCCCGCTCCCCCACCAAGTGTGTTGAGCGTCTGGTTACGCGGCCAGCAGGCGGCGCAGCCGGGCTTCGTCGATCTGCCAGAAGTCCCGCTGCACGCCGTCAATCATCAGGACGGGGATCTCTTCCGCGAAACGTTCCTGCAGCTGGGGGTCATCTTCGATTGAACGTTCCTGCCAGGGAACGCCGAGATCCGCGGACACCCGGTCCAGCACGTCACGGGCCGCCTGGCACAGGTGGCATCCCGGGCGGGTCAGCAGCAGCAGTTCGGGTACGCGGGCGGAAGTATCGTTCATGACTTCCAACTTAGTCTCCGCGCTGCGCATCAGCGTTCCGGTGAGGTTTTTCTATAGACTTCTTCCATGCCCCGTCCCACGCTCGTCCGTGCCGCCGATTCTCCGGCCGCGGCAGGGCACCCGGGAGAAGCAGCATTTTTCGACGTCGACAACACGCTTATGCGCGGCGCGAGCCTGTTCCATGTGGGCCGGAAGATGTACCAGAAGAAGGTCTTCACACTGCGTGAGGCCGCCGGATTCGCCGTCAAGCAGCTTCGCTTTATGCTGCAGGGCGAGAACCTGAAGGACGTGCACAGCGTCCGCGACGCCGCCCTGGCGTTCGCCACCGGGCTGGCCGCCGAAGACGTGCGGATCCTGGGCGAGGAAGTCTATGACGAGATGATCGTCTCGAAGATCTGGCCGGGTACGCGCGCGCTCACCGAGCAGCACCTGAAAGCCGGCCGGCCAGTCTGGCTGGTTACCGGCACACCGGTCGAAGTCGCCTCCGTGATTGCCAGCAGGCTATCTCTCACCGGAGCCCTGGGCACGGTCAGCGAAGTCACGGACGGCCTCTACACCGGGCGGCTGGTCGGCGAATTCCTGCACGGACCGGCGAAGGCAGCCGGCGTGAAGGAACTGGCCGACCAGGAGGGCCTGGACCTGGAACGCTGCTGGGCGTACAGCGATTCCTACAACGACGTCCCGCTGCTCAGCATGGTGGGACACCCCGTTGCCATCAACCCGGATGCCCGGCTGCGCCGCCATGCCCGGGACCACAACTGGCCCGTCTACGATTTCCGCTCGGGCCGGCGTGCAGCCACGCTGGGCCTGAAAACGGCCTCATTCGCCGGGGCAGCCTACGGGCTGTGGCGCGGCTTCTCCTGGGTCCGCTCCCGCTAGCACCTGCCCTGCGTCAGCGGCCCGGCGTTAAAAAGCGGAAGCCCGCCATGTCCGGCTACGGACGGCGGGCTTCGGCGGCAGCTAAGAAGAAGAATTTACTTCTTGTTACGGCGCTGGTGGCGGGTCTTACGAAGCAGCTTACGGTGCTTCTTCTTGGCCATACGCTTGCGGCGCTTCTTGATTACTGAACCCACAGAGTCCTCACAAACTTGAATTAGGAGCCATGCCGGTCCCCGCTTCCGCCAGGCCTCGTGGCCCGCCAGCATCGGTTCCGGCAGTTACTAGCCAGAATGAAAACGTTCCTTAACAGGGTACCGCCTCCGCGCTGTCTTTATGGACAGCGCCGGGAGCACCCCAAAATCAGGTTACGGCCCGGAAGTGCCTAAGCCGTTCCGGACTGCCGGTCGATGACGGCGTTGCGCAAAACCTGCTGCACCGCAGACTCCGGCACGCGGTACGACCGTCCGAAGCGGACTGCCGGGAGTTCCCCGGAATGCACCAGCCGGTAAACGGTCATCTTGGACACGCGCATGACATCCGCGACCTCTGACACCGTCAGAAACCGCACGTCCGAGAAATTGCTCTCGTCTGCCATTTATCTCTTGTTCCTTCGCTCGGAAGCAACCTGCGCCTTGCACAACACCGGCGGCGTGTCGCCTTGATGACCATCTCGTGACCGTCTAGCACTCTACTCTAGTGGCTGGAGTAACCATAGTGGAAGTTTCTCCCCGCAAACCGTCGCGCTTATGACGCATTTCGGCGGCTGCGCGCTGCCTGCGCCAGCACAGTCAGCACCCCTGCGGAGGTGTCCCAGTCCATGCACTTGTCCGTGATGCTCTGGCCGTAGACCAGCGGAGCCGGATTAGCGGCGTCGTGCGCCTGGGCCCCGCCCACCAGGAAGCTCTCCAGCATGACGCCGGCCAGGATGCCGGCGCCTGCGGTCCCCGACTCCAGCTGGGCTGCCAGTTCAAGGGCCACTTCAGCCTGCCGGTGGTGGTTCTTTCCGGAGTTCGCGTGGCTGGCGTCAACAATCAGCCGCGGGTTCAGCCCGCGGGCGGCCAGCGCCTGCGAGGCGGCAGCGACATCGGCGGCGGAGTAGTTGGGTCCGGCGCTTCCGCCGCGCAGGATCAGGTGTGTGTCCGGGTTCCCGGCGGTGCGGACCATCGAGGCCCGGCCGGCGCCGTCGATCCCCAGGAAGGACTGCGGGGCAGCTGCTGCCGCACAGGCGTCCAGGGCGATCTGGAGCGACCCGTCCGTGCCGTTCTTGAAGCCCACGGGCATGGACAGACCGGAGGCCAGCTGGCGGTGGATCTGGCTTTCGGTAGTCCGGGCGCCGATGGCTCCCCAGCTGACCAGGTCCGCGACGTACTGCGGGCTGATGGGTTCCAGGAACTCGGTGGCAACCGGGAGCCCCAGCTCGCCGGCAGCGATCAGGAACCGCCGGGCGGCGTACAGCCCGGCCTCAATGTCGTGGCTGCCGTCCAGGTGCGGATCATTGATCAAACCCTTCCAGCCCACCGTGGTGCGGGGCTTTTCGAAGTACGCCCGCAGCACGATCAGCAGGTCGTCCCGGTGCTGCTCAGCAGCAGCCGCAAGGCGGCGCGCGTAGTCAAGGCCGGCGTCCGGATCATGGATGGAGCAGGGCCCGACGACGACGAGCAGGCGGTCATCAACGCCGTCGAGCACCGCACGGACAGCTTCCCGGCCGCTGCGGACCGTCTCTGCCAGTTCCGTGGACAGCGGCAGTTCAGCCAGCAGCTGCTCCGGCGCAGGCAGCGGGCGGAACTCGCTGATGCGAAGGTCTGAGGTGGTCTGGAAGTGCTGTGTGGCGGTGAGGTTCATGGTCCCGTATCCGTTTTGAGAATGGACCGGCGGGACTCGTCTTCAGAACCCGCCGGATATGGCGAAGGACAGGGAATGATCCCTGTCCTGTTGGCTCTGAAGGTTGGCGTCAGCGTATTATCGCGCGGGCTCCTCCAGAGCCAACGAAAAATACGCATACCAACGGTTAGTCATGGGTAAGACCGTAAACCCGAACCCGGGCTGCCGCAAGTTCCGGTGTTCACATTCTTCCTATGTGACGTGCGTCCCTCCGGGTCCGGCGTAGGCTCGGGTGCCAGGAACACAGTGAAAGTGAGTTGTTGGTGACGACAAAACCCCGGGCCCTCACCCGCAGGATTCCCCGCGTCCAGGATCTGGCGCCCCTGATGCAGTTCAAGAAGCCCCAGCTGGGAACGGCTGCCCGCCTGGAGCGGGCCAGCACTGTCTGGGACCTCAGGGACATGGCCAGGCGGCGCACCCCGAAGGCCCCCTTTGACTACACGGACGGAGCAGCGGAAGCGGAGATTACCCTGCGCCGGGCGCGGGAGGCCTTCGCTGAGCTGCAGTTCCGTCCCGGGGTGCTCCGCAATGTTGAGTCCGTGGACCTTTCGACCACCGTGCTGGGCGCCCCGTCCGCCCTGCCGTTCGGCATCGCCCCTACCGGATTCACCCGGATGATGCAGTCCGAAGGTGAATACGCAGGCTCACAGGCGGCCGAAGCCGCAGGCATCCCGTACACACTCTCCACCATGGGCACAGCGTCCATTGAAGATGTGGCCGAGGCCGCTCCCGGGGGACGGAACTGGTTCCAGCTCTACCTGTGGACGGACCGTGAGCGGTCCCTTGAACTGATCAACCGTGCCGCGGCAGCCGGGTTCGACACCCTGATGGTCACTGTGGATACCGCAGTGGCCGGTGAGCGGCTGCGGGACGTTCGCAACGGCATGACCATTCCTCCGGCACTGACCCTGAAGACGGTGCTGGATGCCTCCTACCGGCCGGGGTGGTGGTTCAACTTCCTGACCCACGAACCGCTGTCCTTCGCCTCGCTGAACCGGTACTCCGGAACGGTGGCTGAGCTCATCAACTCAATGTTCGACCCCACCCTGACCTACGAGGACCTGGACTGGCTCCGCGGTGTCTGGAAGGGAAACCTGGTGGTCAAGGGCATCCAGACCCTGGACGATGCGCAGCGGGCGGTGGATCACGGAGCTGACGGCATTGTGCTCTCCAACCACGGCGGGCGGCAGCTTGACCGTGCACCCATTCCGCTGCTGCTGCTCCCGGAGGTTGCGGCCCGGCTGAAGGGCAAAACCAGCATCATCCTGGACACCGGAATCATGAGCGGCGGAGATATTGTTGCGGCCCTGGCCCTGGGCGCTGACTTCACGCTGATCGGCCGGGCCTACCTGTACGGGCTGATGGCCGGCGGCCGGGCCGGAGTGGACCGCAGCATCGGTATCCTCTCCGCCCAGGCGGCCCGGACCATGGCCCTGATGGGAGTGGCCGGCGTCAGCGAACTGACACCGGACCACGTCCGGCTGGGGACCTCCCGCTAGATGACGCCGAGTGCCAGCATCGCGTCGGCAACCTTGACGAAGCCGCCGATGTTGGCGCCCACCACGTAGTTTCCGGGGGAACCGTACTCGTCCGCGGTGGCGGCGCAGCGGTCGTGAATGTTGACCATGATCTGGCTCAGCCGCTGCTCGGTGTGCTCGAAGGACCAGGAATCGCGGCTGGCGTTCTGCTGCATTTCCAGGGCGGAGGTAGCCACGCCGCCGGCGTTGGCTGCCTTGCCCGGGCCGAAGAGCACCTTGGCTTCCTGGAAGATCTCTATCGCCTTGGGGGTGCAGGGCATGTTGGCGCCCTCCGCCACCGCAATGACGCCGGACTTCAGCAGCGAGGCGGCGTCGTCTTCACCCAGTTCGTTCTGCGTGGCGCAGGGCAGTGCCACATTGGCACCGGCATCCCACACCGAACCACCGGCAACGAAGGAGACGTTCCCGCCGCGGCGCTGGGCGTACTCGGAGATGCGCCCGCGCTCGTGTTCCTTGATCTGGCGCAGCAGGGCGACGTCGATTCCCGCTTCATCCACTACGTAGCCGGAGGAATCGGAGCAGGCCACAACCTTGCCGCCGAGCTCCTGGGCCTTGGCGATCGCGTTAATGGCCACGTTGCCGGAGCCGGAGACGATCACGCGCTGTCCGTCCAGGCTCAGGCCGCGGGTCTTGAGCATTTCCTCCACGAACATCACGACGCCGTAGCCGGTGGCCTCCGGGCGGACGAGTGAACCGCCCCAGCTGACGCCCTTGCCGGTGAGCACACCGGATTCGTAGCGGTTGGTGATGCGCTTGTACTGGCCGAAGAGATAGCCGATCTCACGGCCGCTCACGCCGATGTCCCCCGCCGGCACGTCGGTGTACTCGCCGATGTGGCGGTAAAGCTCAGTCATAAAGGACTGGCAGAAGCGCATGACCTCGGCGTCGGATTTCCCGCGCGGGTCAAAGTCCGAGCCGCCCTTGCCGCCGCCGATCGGCATCCCGGTGAGGGCGTTCTTGAAGATCTGTTCGAAACCGAGGAACTTAACAATTCCCAGGTAAACACTGGGGTGGAAGCGCAGGCCGCCCTTGTACGGGCCCAGGGCAGAGTTGAACTCGACACGGAAACCGCGGTTGATGCGGACATGGCCCTGGTCATCGACCCACGGCACACGGAAGATGATCTGGCGCTCGGGCTCGCAGATGCGCTGGAGAATCGCGGCCTCACCGAACTCCGGGTGCTTGCGCAGTACCGGTTCGAGGGATTCGAAGACTTCAACCACCGCCTGGTGGAATTCTGTTTCGCCGGGGTTGCGGCGGAAGACTTCGTCGCGCACGCGTGTGAGTGTTGCGTCCATGTGTTGCTCCTTATCGATGCCCCCACCCGTTTACTACGCTAGACCGGTCAGCGCCGGTTAGCGATCCGGGACCGGGTTGGGGTGCCGCCTACGGGCGGCGACGGCGGAACTTGGGCAGTGCTCCCAACAGATCAGCAGCGCGTTCCGCGGCGCGGCCTACAGTTCGGCCCAGCTGCTGCTGGACGCTGGCGTCGGCTGCTGCAGCCTCAGTTTCGGCGGCGCCGGACGGCAGTTTGGCCGAGGCGGCGGCAGCAGCGGTTTGCCGTGTTGTGCCGGGCAGTCCGGCAAACAGGGATCGGCCGCGGGCTTCGCCGCTGTGTCCGGCGGCGAGGCCTGCCAGACTCGGAGTAGGTGCCTGGGCGGCCGTAAGTGATGGCAGATCAAATGCGCTTAGCCATAGTACTACTTCGTCGAGGGGCGCCGTCTTCAGCGAGTAGTAGCGCCGCTGGCCTTCGGCCCGCATATCCACCAGTCCCGCTTCACGGAGCACCTTCAGGTGCTTGGAAACCGTCGGCTGGCTGACCTCCAGTTCCTGGACCAGTGCCCCAACGGACTTGTCACCGCAGCGCAGTGCGCCCAGGATTTCCCGCCGGGTTCCCTCTGCTATGACAGCGAAAACATCGTCAATGACCATAAGCATTACCTTAGCGGCATATGGGGCAGGACCCTGCCGCGGCGGGCGGCGGCCCGCTCAGTCGAACCAGGGGTCCAGTCCGTGGAGCGGGAAGATTTCCTTGCGGGTGGCCATGACCGTCCGGTCAATGTCGTCATTCGGGTCGTAGCCGACTTCCCAGGACCGCCACCACATGTCCACGCCGTCGCCCATGGCCGGCGGGGTATCGACTCCGTGCTTCTCGCGCACGTAGTCCCGCCAGGCCTGGGGCACCGGGGTGGTCAGCGGCATGCGGGTGTTGGCGGCCACCGCGAGCAGGAGCGCCCAGGAGCGCGGAACCACGCTGGCCACGTTGTAGCCTCCGCCGCCGGTGGCAATCCAGCGGCCTTCGCAGAACTGGTCTGCCAGGGAGGAGATGGTCAGCGCCGCCTGCCGCTGGGTGTCCACGGACAGCCGCAGGTTGGACAGCGGGTCATCACGGTGCCCGTCGCAGCCGTGCTGGCTGATGATCACTTCGGGTTCGAAGGCGGCAGCCAGCTGGGGCACGACGGCGTGGAAGGCCCGCAGCCAGCCGGCGTCCCGGGTGCCGGGCGGCAGGGCGACGTTGGCGGCGGTGCCCGGAGCGTCCGGTCCGCCTGATTCGTTGGCGAACCCGGTGCCGGGAAAGAGGGAGATCCCGGTTTCGTGGATTGAAATGGTCATCACGCGGGGGTCATTCCAGAAGATCGACTGGGTGCCGTCACCGTGGTGCGCGTCGACGTCGATGTAGAGAACACGGGTGTAGCCGGTGTCCAGGAACCGGGCTACGGCGGCTGCGGCGTCGTTGTAGATGCAGAACCCTGCAGCCTTGCCCGCCGAAGCGTGATGCATTCCGCCGGCGAAATTCACCGCGTGCCGCGCCCTGCCGGAGAGGACGGCCTCGGCCGCGGCGAGGGAGCCGCCCACTAGCCGGGCACTGGCTTCGTGCATGCCCTCAAAGGCAGGATCGTCCTCGGTGCCCAATCCCAGGGCAGCATTGGACCTCTCCGGGTTCCGGCTGACTTCCCGGACCGCGGCGACGTAGGCGGGGTCATGGACCCGGGCCAGCTGCGCATCCTCAGCGACGTACGGAGCGCCCAGACTGACCTGGGGAAGGTCAAAGATGCCCAGCTCCTTCGCCAGGCGGGCGGTGAGATCAAGCCGCAGCGGACTCATCGGATGGTTCTGCCCAAAGTTATACGCCAGCAACGATTCGTCCCACACAATGTGCGTGGGCACAGCGGGAAGGCTCAGCCCGTTACTCGTCATGGTCACAGGCTACGCGATCGGGCCTGCCTGTCCTGCACTGCCGGGCGCCGGGTTAAGTGGTTTACTACTTTGCAGGACCCCGCGCACGAGAACTGGACTTTTCTACCCATGGCATCCCAACCGCAGCGCACGCTGCAGACGCGGCAGCGCCGTCCGCTGAGCTTTATTGTCGCAGGCCGGGACTTTATCGACGCCGTGGCCAACTCGTCCCCGGCCCGGCTGGCCCTGATCGTCTTCTCCCTTGTCATCCTGGTGTTCACTGCCCTGCTGGCCCTGCCCCTGGCTTCCTCGTCAGGGCAGGCCACAGCCCTGCATGACGCCCTGTTTACGGCTGTCTCGGCGGTCTGCGTGACCGGGCTGACCGTAGTTTCCACCGCCGCCTACTGGTCCGGTTTCGGCCAGGTGCTGATTCTCGTGGCCATCCAGGTGGGCGGCCTGGGCATCCTGACCATGGCATCGCTGCTGGCCCTGGCGGTAAACCGGCGGCTGGGTGTGCGCGGGAAACTGATCGCGCAGGAAGGCATGAACACCGGCCGTCTGGGCGAAGTGGGCAACCTGCTCCGAATTGTCGTGAGCACCACGGTGCTGATCGAACTCGCGCTGGCGGCCGTCCTGGCGCCGCGCTTCATGATCCTGGGCGAGTCCCCTGGACAAGCCATCTGGCACGCCGTTTTCTACGCCGTCTCCTCCTTCAACAACGCCGGGTTCACGCCGCACTCGGACGGTCTGGTGCCCTACGAAAATGACTTGTGGGTGCTGGTGCCGATCATGGCCGGCGTCTTCATCGGCAGCCTTGGTTTCCCGGTGATCATGGTGCTGCTCCAGAGCCGGATGAAGGCCCGGCGGTGGAACCTGCACACCAAGCTCACCGTGCTGGTGTCCCTCATCCTGCTGTTCGCCGGCACGCTGCTCTGGGCGGCACTGGAATGGTTCAACCAGCGCACCATCGCCGGAATGGGTGTGGGCGAGAAGATCCTGCACGCCCTCTTCGCCTCCGTGATGATGCGTTCGGGCGGCTTCAGCCTGGTGGACATGGCGGATCAGGACGCCTCCACCCTGGTCATCACGGACATGCTCATGTTCGCGGGCGGCGGCTCGGCTTCCACCGCCGGCGGCATCAAGGTCACCACGATTGCCGTGATTTTCCTGGCGATCGTTGCCGAGGCCCGCGGCGACACGGACGTACGTGCCTTCGGCCGCAACATTCCCGCCGGTGCGCTGCGCGTGGCTATTTCCGTGGTCATCCTGGGCGCCACGATGGTGGCCGTCGCCACCATCGGCCTGCTGATCGTCACGGAGGAAACCCTGCAGCCGGTACTGTTCGAAGTGATCTCCGCCTTCGCTACCGTGGGACTGAGCATCGGGCTCAGTCCCGAGCTGCCGCCGTCGGGCAAGTACATCCTGGCCGGCCTGATGTTCGCCGGGCGCGTGGGTACGATCACCCTGGCAGCAGCCCTGGCGCTGCGGCAGCGCAAGCCGCTGTACCACTACCCCGAAGAAAGGCCCATCATTGGCTGAGAGACCGCCGCATAACGCCCCCGTCCTGGTCATCGGGCTGGGCCGCTTCGGTTCTGCCACCGCTGAACAGCTGGTGAAGCAGGGCCGTGAAGTCCTGGCGATCGAGCGGGACCCGGACCTGGTGCAGAAGGCCTCCGGCAAGCTCACGCACGTGGTCCAGGCAGATGCCACCAACATCGACGCGCTGAAGCAGCTGGGGGCCCAGGACTTCTCCGCCGCCGTCGTGGGTGTGGGCACGTCCATCGAGTCCAGCGTGCTGATCACGGTGAACCTGGTGGACCTGGGCATTGAGCACCTGTGGGTGAAGGCGATTACCCCGGCGCACGGAAAGATCCTCACCCGGATCGGCGCCAACCACGTGATCTACCCTGAGGCGGACGCCGGGCAGCGCGCCGCGCACCTGGTGGGCGGCCGGATGCTGGATTTCATTGAGTTCGACGACGACTTCGCGATTGTGAAGATGTACCCGCCGAAGGAAACCCAGGGCTTCACGCTGCGCGAGTCCAACGTGCGGTCGAAGTACGGCGTGACCGTGGTCGGGGTGAAGTCCCCGGGTGAGGACTTCACCTACGCGCAGGCGGACACCAGGGTGTCCAGCCGGGACATGCTGATCGTGTCCGGGCACGTAGACCTGCTGGAACGCTTCGCGTCCCGGCCGTAGCCCCGGTTACCGGGCGGCGCTGAGCTCCGCGGTGATCTCCGCGGAGCGGTCCGCTGCGGCCCGCATGCCCTCGTCTATGATCCCCGGCAGCCCGCGGGCATCAAAGACGCCGATGGCTGCCTCGGTGGTGCCGTTGGGGCTGGTCACGGCCTTGCGCAGGGCCGCGGCGTCGGCACCGGGTTCCGCCAGCATAGCGCCGGCCCCGGCGACGGTTTCCGCCGCCAGCAGTGCTGCCAGCTCCGGGTCAAGGCCGAGTTCCGTGCCTGCCCTGGCCATCGCTTCAGCCAGGTAGAAGGCGTAGGCCGGTCCGGATCCGCTGACGGATCCGACAGCATTGATCTGGTCTTCACGCACCTCAACCACGCGGCCGGTACCCGAGAGCAGGGATGTCACCAGCTTGACGGAATCCGGTGTGGCAGCCGATCCCGGCGCCAGCGCGGTGACGCCGCGGCCCAGCTTCGCAGGTGTGTTGGGCATGGTGCGGATGACCTGGGCGCCGGCAGGCAGGGCAGCTTCCATCAGTTCCAGCGGAACGGCGGCGGCAACGCTGACGACGACGGCGTCCGGGCGCAGCGCGGCGGCCACTGTTTCCAGCATGGCGCGCACACCCACCGGCTTCACACCGACAATGACGACGTCCGCGCCTTGTGCGGCGGTACGGTTCGCCTCGCTGTCCTCGGACTCGGCCAGCACGGTGATTCCGTGGCGTTCGCGCAGTTCAGCGGCGCGTTCGGCCCGCCGGACCGTGGCGGTGACGAGTTCTGCGGGGAAGCCTCCGGCCAGGATGCCGCCGAGGATGGCTTCGTTCATTGAACCGCAGCCGAGGAAGGTGAGACGGGGAAGATTCTGCATGTCCCGATTCTTTCACGGTGCCCTGCACGGACCCGAATGTGCAGATTCAAAGCCGGCATTCAGCCTGCATTAGGCATGTGCACAACTTTGCTTAGTAACTTGGATAGTGCCTCTTGGAGGTGCGAGTGATGAAAGGCCGGTTTACCGGCCTGGTGGTGCCGGCGATCTTCGGATGTTTCCCCCCAACCGTCCGATTGGAATCGCCGGCACCCACTCGTTTAAGCGGCTATTCGTCCAGCACCTGGTTCAGGTTCACGCGTGCGAACTCCAGCGTCTGCCGCAGCATTTCCTCCCGCTCCCCCGGCTCCTTGGCCTTGCGGGTGCTCACTTCGATGGCCACCGTGCCGGTGTATCCGGTTTCGGAGAGGTACTGCAGCGCCTCGGCGCAGCGCTGGGTGCCTTCGCCGGGCAGCAGATGTTCGTCGCGTCCGTTAGGTGTGCCGTCCGTGAGGTGGACGTGGCTGAGCCGGCTTCCGAGCTTGCGGATCTCTTCATAGGAATCCATTCCGGCGATCGCGGCGTGGGAGAAGTCCCAGGTGACGTGTTCGTAGGGCTCGGGCAGCGGGTTCCAGTGCGGCAGGTAGGCCTTGGCTTCCCGGCCCCGGACCCGCCAGGGGTACATGTTCTCAACTGCGATGGTGACGCCGTATTCTTCAGCGATCCGCCGCACGCCCTCGGCGAAGTTCTCCGCGTAGCCGGACTGCCAGCGGAACGGCGGATGGGCCACCACGGTGGTGGCACCCACTTCCGCGGCCATCGCCGCTGAGAGTTCGATTTTGGTCCAGGCCTTGCCCCACACCTGCTGCGTAAGCAGCAGGGTCGGTGCGTGGATGGCCAGCACCGGCATCTGGTACCGCTCGCTCAGTCCTTTGATGGTCTCCGGGCTGCGGCTGATCTGGCTGCCCGTCACCATCACCTCCACACCGTCGTAGCCGAGGTCATGGGCCACGGCGAAGGTGTCGTGGACGGAGAGCGGGTACACGGACGAACTGGACAGCGCCACGGGGATCTGCGGCAGGTTCGCCGCGGGCTGCGCGTTCTGTGGGGAGGTCAGTGTCATTGTGGTGCACTTCCATTCGGTTCGCCGGCCGCGGCCAGGACAAGTGCCCCGGCCGGTCCCGGCGGGAGGGTTTGCGGCCCGGTCGGCAAGGAGACCGGCAGGTCAACAGGCATCGAGTCGAAGCGCAGCGTGTCGAAACGCTGCAGGATCAGGCCTTCCCGAAGCGCCCAGGGGCAGATCCGCAGGGACTTGATATCAAAGGCTGTCATGGCAGCTTCCGCGACCAGGGCTCCGGCCAGTACCTGCGGCGCGCGCAGGGCCGAAACGCCGTCGAGCTCCGCACGCCGGGCCGCGGTCATCTCCGCCAGCCGCGGAATCAGCGCGGAAAGATCCGCGCGGCGCAGCCTGCGGCGGGCATATGGACCGGCGGCCGACGGCGCAGCACCCGTGAGGCGGGCCAGGGACCGGAAGGTCTTGGAGGTTCCCGTGGCAAGATCCGGGCGGCCGTACTCGCGGAACTCGGCTGCAGCTTCCTCCACCACGGCGCGGATGTGGCTGCGCAGGGCCTGCACCGCGGCGGGGCCGGGCGGGTCTTCGCGCAGCCAGTCCCGGGTTAGCCGGCCGGCGCCCAGCGGCACCGAAACAGCGACGTCGGGCAGTTCGTCCTGCCCCTGTGCCATCTCGAAGGACCCGCCGCCAATGTCCAGATCCAGCAGTGTGCCGGCGCCCCAGCCGAACCAGCGCCGAGCCGCCAGATAGGTCATGGAGGCTTCCTGCCGGCCGCTCAGTTCCCTGAGCTCCACACCGGTTTCAAGCTCCACGAAATCCAGGACGCTCTGGCCGTTGGCAGATTCGCGGATCGCCGAGGTGCTGAAGGCGAGCATGTCCTGCGCGCGGTGGCGGGCGGCGAAGTCCCGTGCCTCCGCGACGAAGTCGGCCAGCAGGCGCTGGCCCTCACCGGTGATCGCCCCCTCGGCGTCCAGATGGGCGACCAGCTGCAGGGGCCGTTTGTGGGAAGCGAAGGGAACCGGGCGTGCGCCGGGGTGTGCATCCACCAAAAGCAGATGCACGGTATTGGATCCGACGTCCAGGACTCCTAGTCGCATGATCCTATTATGCGGCCGCGCCGGCCGCGCTCTGTTCCGGTCCCCCGTGCAGGGAACCGGAACAGTCGCACGGCAGCGGGCACCGTATTACTTCTTGGCCGCTGCGGCGCGCTTGCGGACCGGCTTCTTGGCCGGACCCTTTTCACGCTTCTCCGCGAGCAGCTCAAGTGCCCGTTCCCGCGTCAGCTCCTCAATCGCCATGGACCGCGGAACGGTGATGTTCGTGATGCCGTCGGTGATGTAGGGACCAAAGCGGCCGTCCTTGACCACCACAGGCTTCTCCGAGACCGGGTCGGTGCCGAACTCGGCCAGCGGTGCCGCCGCCTGCCGTCCGCCGCGCTGCTTGGGCTGGGAGTAGATCTCCAGTGCCTGCTCGAGGGTGATCGTGAAGATCTCCTCTTCGGAGCCGATCGACCGGGAGTCCGTACCCTTTTTCAGGTAGGGACCGAATCGGCCGTTCTGCACGGTGATCTCGTTGCCTTCTGCGTCAGTGCCCAGCACGCGGGGCAGCCGCATCAGCTTCAGTGCCTCGTCAAGGGTGACCGTTTCCACGCTCATGGACTTGAACAGCGAACCGGTGCGCGGCTTCACCTTGGTGGGCTTCTTCGGCGGCTTGGGCTTGCCGTTCTTGTAATACTCCACCGGCTGGTTCGCCAGTTCCTCGGCCGTTGGCTCCGGAATGAGTTCAATGACGTACGGTCCGTAGCGGCCGTTGCGGGCCACGATGGTGCGCCCGGTCTCCGGGTCCTCGCCCAGCACACGCTCTTCGGGGCCGGCGCTGTTCATCAGCTCGATAGCCTTCTCGGCGGTCAGCTCATCCGGGGCCAGTTCCTCCGGCACGTTGGCGCGTTCGGGCTCGGTACCTTCCGGGGCGTCCGCCGGCAGCGGGCGCTCCAGGTACGGGCCGAACTTGCCTACGCGCAGCACAATGCCGTCCGCGATCTCGATGGAGTTCACTGCACGGGCGTCGATCTCGCCCAGGTCATTGACGATGGTGTGCAGGCCGGTGTCTTTCCGGTCACCGTAGTAGAACTGGTTCAGCCACTCCACCCGGCCGGCCTCGCCGCGGGCAATGCGGTCCAGGTCCTCTTCCATCTCGGCCGTGAAGTCGTAGTCCACATAATCCGTGAAGTGCTCCTCCAGCAGGCGCACCACGGAGAACGCGATCCAGCTCGGCACCAGGGCCTGGCCGCGCTGCGTGACGTAGCCGCGGTCCATGATGGTGGAGATCGTTGCTGCGTAAGTGGACGGGCGTCCGATTCCCAGCTCTTCGAGCGTCTTCACCAGCGAGGCTTCGGTGAAGCGCGGCGGCGGGGAGGTTTCATGGCCGCTGGCGGCCAGGTCGGCAGCGCTCAGCGGATCGTCCTTCTTCAGGATCGGCAGGCGGCCGTCCTCGGAGCCTTCATCCTCATCCCGGGTGGCGTCATGGCCTTCTTCGTACGCAGCCATAAAGCCGCGGAACGTGATGACTGTGCCGCTGGCGGAGAATTCGGCGTCGCGCCCGTCGGCGGAGACGGCACCCAGCTTGACCGACGCCGTCGAGCCCTTGGCGTCTGCCATCTGGGAGGCGACGGTGCGCTTCCAGATCAGTTCGTAGAGCTTGAACTCGTCCCCGCGCAGCGAGGAGGCGACCTGCGCCGGGGTGCGGAAGGAGTCGCCGGCGGGGCGGATGGCCTCGTGGGCTTCCTGCGCGTTCTTCGACTTGCCCTTGTACACACGCCGCGCTTCGGGCACGTATTCGGGGCCGTAGAGTTCCGAGGCCTGGCGGCGGGCGGCGTTGATGGCCTGGTCCGACAGCGCCGAGGAGTCGGTACGCATATAGGTGATGTAGCCGTTTTCGTACAGCCGCTGGGCCACCTGCATGGTCACGCGGGAGGAGAAGCGCAGCTTGCGGCTGGCTTCCTGCTGCAGCGTGGAGGTGGTGAACGGGGCTGCCGGGCGGCGGGTGTACGGCTTGGTTTCCAGGGACCGGACAGTGAACGACGCCGACTGCAGGCCCTCGGCGAGGGACAGGGCTGCCGCTTCGTCCAGGTGGGTGACGTTCTTGGACTTGAGTTCACCGCGGTCTGTGAAGTCCTTGCCGGAAGCGATCCGGGCGCCGTCGACCGAGGTCAGGCGGGCTTTGAAGGACTCCGAGGAAGCCGTGGAGAACGTGCCGAGCAGATCCCAGTAGGAGGCGGAGCGGAACGCCATGCGCTCACGCTCGCGTTCCACGACCAGGCGGGTGGCAACGGACTGCACCCGGCCGGCGGAGAGGCCGCGGGCCACCTTCCGCCAGAGCACCGGGGAAATCTCGTAGCCGTAGAGCCGGTCCAGGATGCGGCGGGTTTCCTGAGCGTCGACCATGGAGATGTCGATGTCCCGCATTTCCTGCAGCGCCCGCTGGATCGCTTCCTTGGTGATTTCGGGGAAGGTCAGGCGGTGGACGGGAACCTTGGGCTTGAGCACCTGGAGCAGGTGCCACGCGATGGCTTCGCCTTCGCGGTCACCGTCAGTTGCCAGGTAAAGTTCGTCGGCATCCTTCAGCGCAGCCTTGAGCTCGGCCACCTTCTTCTTCTTGTCCGTGGAGACAACGTAGTAAGGCTCGAAGTCCTTATCCAGGTCCACAGCGAACTTGCCCACAGAGCTCTTCTTGAGCTCAGCGGGAAGGTCCGAGGGCTGGGGCAGGTCACGGATGTGACCCATCGACGCCGTGACTTCGAAGCCGTCGCCAAGATAGGCGGCGATCGTCTTGCCCTTGGCCGGTGACTCGACAATTACCAGCTTCTTCTTCTTGCCGGCGGACTTGTCCGTTGCCTTAACTGGCACTGTTCTCCTACGTACGGGGGTGGATCAAAACGAATGAGGAATGGCGCAGCAGTGCTCCGCAGGCTCGCTCATCCTTAGACAGTATGGGGAATCCCCAAGCACAAGGGTAACCATAACCGCACTGCCGGGCGGACGCGGACCAATTTCGCTGTGCTCTGGGTTACGGTGCAGCCGGCAGCAGGAAGCCGTCCAGCACCAGGTTGCGCACCTCTTCTTCGAGCCCGGCGGCGAATTCCGGGTCGTCCCGGCCCAGCAGCGAGCCAAGGGCAGCGATGATCGCGCCGGCGGGCAGGTCGCCGTCGCACGCTGAAACAAAGCCGGTCAGCTCCGTACTCATCAGGTTGGTCCGGCGCAGGCCGGCACCCTGGCGGAGCAGGATGACACCCGGATGTTCGGCTCCGGGGCGGGCATGGCGTTCCTCGGTCACGTCGTCCGCCACCACCAGGTGTTCGGCGCCCAGGTCCGGGTGCGCGGCGCACCAGTCAAAGCGGTCGACGGCGGCGGCCAGGTGCGGTGCGAGCGGGGACTCGAGCGGGTGGGTGATTTCCTCAAACCGGCGCAGCGGCGCTGCCTGCGGATCCTGCCGCCGGCGCATCCACACCGACCCGAAGCCGACGCCGGTGGTCCCGCGGGAGGCGAAGTCGCGCAGGTACGCAGCATAGGAGGCGGCGTATTCGTTCCGGTCCCGGTTTTCCGCGGCGTCGCGGAGCCACATTTCCGCGTACTCGGCCGGGCTGAGGACTTCACGCTGGATGACCCACGCGTCCATGGACTCCGGCAGCCAGGAGCGCAGCCGGGCGTTCCAGGCGTCTTTCCCGCCATCCTCCCCCTGGATCTCCCAGTTCCCCAGCATCTGTGCGATGCCGCATGGAGCCAGCACGGATTCAAGGTTCCGGAATAGCCCGGAAACGATCTGGTCCCCGGGGAGTCCGCCGTCACGGTAGGTGAAGCGGTCTTCCTCGTCCTCGCCGGCCACACGCGGGGTGATCACGAACGGCGGGTTGGAGACCACCTGGTCAAAGCGCTCCCCTGCCACCGGTTCCAGCATGCTGCCGAGCCGCAGGTCCACGCGCTGCTCCGGCTTTTTAGGATCCAGCCCGAGCGCGGGTGCGTTGAGCACCAGGTTGAACCGGGTGAAGCCCAGCGCCCGCTCGGAAATATCCGTGGCGGTGACGTGCCGGACGTGGCCCAGCAGGTGGAAAACCTGGATGCCGCAGCCGGTTCCCAGGTCCAGGGCGCGTTCCACGGGATTGTTGATGCTCAGCTGGGCCAGTGAGAGCGAGGCCTGTCCGATACCCAGCACGTGGCCGTGCGGAAGGACACCGGGGCGCTGGTGCGCGCCGAGGTCGCTGGCGACCCAGAGGTGGGTGGCGCCGTTGCCGGCTTCGAATTCGTAGGGCCGCAGGTCCACCGAGGCGCGCACCAGTTCCGGTGCCTCCGGGTCCTCCTCCGCCAGCCCCAGCTCCGCCAGGCCGTCAGCGCCGGTGCGCGGAAACGCGGCCCGAACCTGCTGCGCCGGAACGGACGAGCCCACCAGCCACAGCGCCACCGCGGCGGCCACCGGTGCCGGAGTGCCGCCGTCGGCTGCTGCCTGGCAGGCGAGCATGGCGGGAACCAGCTGGTCCCGGGACAGCGCGGCGCTGGCCTCCTCGCCGAGGAAGGCGGCGACGCCGTCGACCGTGTAGCCGGCGTCGCCCAGATCGGCTGCGAGCGCGGTCAGCAGCGGGAGGTTGGAACTTTGGGGCGTGCCCGGAATGCGGGAGAAGTCAGTCACCCATCCAGTCTAGGTTCCGGATTCCACGGTCCTCTCTCCCCCGCCCCGGATTAGGCCCGGCGCGGAATCTTGATGAACGGCGCCAGGATGAGTCCGGCCGTGGCTAGGAGCGCGCCGATGATGAAGGCTGTGTGCGCGCCGGAGAACAGGGCATCCACCAGGGCTGAACCTTCATCGAGCCTGGCCGCTGAGAGCATGGACAGGACCGTCACGAAGATGGTGGTGCCGATCGCGCCTCCAAGCTGCTGGCCGGTGTTGAAGATCGCCGAACCATGGCCGTAGAGCCTGGGCTCCACAGTTGCCAGGGCTGACGAGAGCAGGCCTGTCATCAGCATGGCCAGGCCGATGCTGAACACGATGTGGGCGACGGTAAAGACCCAGAGTGCGGACTCCGGCGTGATTCCCACATAAATCCACTGTCCGAGCGCCAGCATGGCCGCACCCGGAATAAGGACGGGGCGGGGGCCAAAGCGGTCAAACACACGGCCAAAGACGGGTCCGACGGCGGCCTGCGCCAGACCGCCGGGAAGCAGCATCATGCCGATGGTCAGGGTGTCCAGGCCGCGGCCGCTCTGCAGCATGATCGGAACGGTCACAACGGTGCCAATCAGGGTTCCCATGGCGATCATGATCAGGACGACGCTGAGGGTGAAGTTTCGGTTCCGGAACGGTGCCAGGTTCAGCAGTTCACGGCCGGTCCGTGCCAGCCGTACCTGCCGGCGGATGAACAGCACCAGGGACACTGCACCCACCACGAAGCTGACACCGGTGAGGACCAGGTTGTCCGAGGCATGCTCCAAGCTGGAAATTGCGTAGACCAGGAACCCGAAGGCCAGGGCGGAGAGCATCACCGAGGGAACGTCCACGGGCAGTTTGCGAGTTGCAGAGGGGATCTTGATGAAGGTGATCCCCAGCAGCAGAATGATCACTGCGATGGGCAGCATCAGGACGAAGATCCAGTGCCAGCTCAGAGAGTTGACGATCGCTCCGGACACAGTAGGGCCAATGGCCGGCCCCACGGAAATGACAATTGAGTTCAGGCCCATGATGGCGCCGCGTTTGTGCATTGGAACCAGCGTCAGCGTGGTGGTCATCAGCAGCGGCAGCACAATGGCCGTGCCTACAGCCTGGATGATTCGGGCAATCAGCAGGACGGCGAAACTGGGGGCGAACACTGCCAGCACGGTGCCGGCCAGGAAGCTGGCCAGCGCAAAGATGAACAGGCTCCGGGTACTAAACCGCTGGAGCAGGAACCCGGTGGTGGGGATGACTACGGAGACGGTCAGCAGGAACCCCGTGGTCAGCCACTGCCCTGCAGTGGCTGAAACGTCCAGGTCCGCCATGATCGAGGGCAGCGCCACGGTGAGGACGGTTTCGTTCAGGATCATCAGGAAGGCGGCCAGCGCCAGCGCTCCGATGATTCCGGTCAGCTGCCTGGTGGACAGTGCCGAAGCGGCTGTCTCCCCGGCGGGTTGGACGGTGGTGCTTTTGGTGCTCAAGGATTCCTCGGTTTCTTACGGACTGGAACCGGAAAATACTGTCACACACTGACATATTCTCCTAACGAAAGTGGCATACTGTGACAGAAGACAATGCCCCGACAGGCACGGCGAAGGCGGAAACAGCATGGGTAAGCGCGCGGACCATAAGGCCGCTACGCGGCGGGAGATCCAGCTGGCCACTCTCGATTTGCTGGAAGCCGACGGCGTCGAGGCGACGACGGTGGCGCGCATTGCCGAAAGGGCAGGGGTCTCTGAGCGGACCTTCTTCCGCTACTACGACTCCAAGGAAGCGGCTGCCGTACCCGGACAGGGCGAACTGCTGGAGGCGCTGCTCTCCCGCGAAGCACCCGAGGGGTCTCCCCCGCTGATTCTCCGCGAGCTGATTGATGCCTGCCGCGAGCAGTTCGCCTATGAGGTGGAGCAATCTGATTTCAAGCGGATTTCCCGGCTGCTGCTGCGGGAGCCAAGACTGCTTCAGGTCGTTTCCCGGCAGGAAATCCAGCTTGTGAGGGAGCTCAGCGACTCACTGCAGGAACGCGGCCTGCTGGACCGGATGCAGGCACAGACCGTCGCCGAACTGATTGCCTGCACCTGGCGCATAGCCTGGCAGTGCTTTGCCCGTGAACAGGCAGCTGGCAGCACATCGAATCCGGCGGACCTCTTCGAACAGGCGGTCCGGAGCCTGGCCGAGACGACGGCCCCGGCCGCGTTCGGGAACTGATTCAGGGGGCGCTGCCGGAAACCGGCCGGCAGCGTTAGTCCTCGCAGCCGTCCGGGCAGCGCAGGGTGGACGGGTCCGCAGCACATTCGGCGCAGTACAGCGTCAGCTTGCGGCAGGACGGGTTGGAGCAGTTCTCGAACTTGCTGGTGGGCGCGTGGCACCGCACGCACTCGCCGATGGTGACGGCGTCGTCGGTGAATTCCATGTGCATCCGCTTGTCGAAGACGTACAGCGAGCCTTCCCAGAGGCCCTTGTCCCCGTAGGTCTCCCCGTAGCGGACGATGCCGCCCTTCATCTGGTAGACCTCCTGGAAGCCGCGGTTCACCATCAGCGCGGAAAGCACTTCGCAGCGCACGCCGCCGGTGCAGTAGGTGACCACCGGCTTGTCCTTGAGATCGTCGTACTTGCCGGACTCGAGCTCCTTGATGAAGTCGTGGGTGGTGGACACATCCGGAACCACGGCACCCTTGAACTTGCCGATCTGCGCTTCGAAGGCGTTGCGTCCGTCAAAGAAGACGACGTCCTCGCCGGCGGCCTTCTTCGCCTCAACCAGCTCGTGCAGTTCTTCGGGGCGCAGGTGCGTTCCGCCGCCCATCACGCCGTTCTCATCGACCTTCAGTTCCCCGGGCGCTCCGAAGCTGACGATCTCGGGGCGGACTTTCACGCTCAGGCGCGGGAAATCCTCGGCTGAACCTTCGGAGTACTTGATGTCCATCTTCTTGAACGCGGGGTACTCACGGGTGGCCTTAACGTAGGCCTTCACCGCGCCGAGTTCACCGCCCACGGTTCCGTTGATGCCGTCCTGCGAGATCAGGATCCGGCCCCGCAGGCCGAGCTTTTCGCACAGGGCGCGCTGCCACAGCCGGATCGCCTCGGGATCCGGGAGAGGCGTGAAGGCGTAGTAGAGAGCAATTCGATTCATGGCCACGTATTAAGGGTAGACCGAGGGATGAAATCGTGATTTGCGCGGCCGCTCTCCCGCCGGCGTTAGAGGCGGGCTAGTGTTTCTGCATGAACGGACTAACCGATGATCTCCTGGAGACCTGGGTGACTGGGTGGGCGAAGGCCCGCGGATATCAAACACGCCACGAGGGTCGGTTTCCGGCCGCTTTCCTGCATGACAAGACCAATGACTGGGAGTACTTCGCGCTCGAGCCGTCCCATGATGAGTTCGCCGCGCTGGCCTCTTCTGCCCGGCAGGGTGCGGGACGGTTGTTCACGATCGTGACGTCCAAGGTGTCCGAACTCTACGGTGCCGCGAACGTCTACGGCTTGTCCGTCCGGTCCACGGACGAGGTGTTCATGATCCTGCCGATGGAAGGGCAGGACATTGAGGATCCGCTGCCCCCGGACGGCTTCAGCGCCCAGACCATCCGCAACTCCACCGGCGGACAGGTGGAGGTGAACTCCGGGGAGGCCCCGGCAGCCCGCGGACACGTGGCAGTGGTGGACGGGTTCGCGGTCTATGACCAGATAGCCACCGATCCCGAGTTCAGACGGCAGGGGCTTGGCAGCTACGTAATGCGGGCGCTGACGGCCCTGGCACTGGAGCACGACGCCGAAACGGGGCTGTTGATCTCCCCGGCAACCGGTCTGGAACTGTACCGGTATCTGGGCTGGGAGTCCCTGGCCAGCGTCATGATGTTTGAGCCGCGGCTCTAGATTTCGCCCGCCGCGGACCCGACGCGGTCTGTGTCCCGAACTCCCGGGTGCCGGTGGGAGAATGGCCGCGTGGCCATTTCTGATTCCCTGATCCCGCTGCTCGGCGGCGGAGCCGACCCGGAGCAGCTGGTCCACATCCACCGGATTCCCGCAAGGGAAGCCCAGTCGGCGCCCTGGCCGGACTGGGTCCACCCTGACCTGGTTGAGGCGTACGCTTCCCTGGGTGTGCACTCGCCCTGGCAGCACCAGGCCGAAGCTGCTGACAGCGCCCACGCCGGGCGGCACACCATCATTTCCACCGGCACGGCGTCCGGTAAGTCGCTCGCCTACCAGCTGCCGGTACTGGACGAGATCCACCGCACCGCCCTGGACGACCGGATTTCCCTGGAACCGACCGGGTCCGTGGCCCTGTACCTCTCCCCCACCAAGGCGCTCGCCGCTGACCAGCTGGCGGCCCTGAATGCGCTTCACCTGCCGACGCTGCGTGCCGAGACGTACGACGGCGACACGGACCCGGGTGCCCGCCGCTGGATCCGGGACCACGCCAATCTGGTGCTGGCGAATCCGGACATGCTGCACTTTGGTGTGCTTCCCAACCATGCCTGGTGGGCCCGGTTCTTCCGCCGCCTGAAGTACGTCATCATCGACGAAGCGCACAGCTACCGAGGGGTTTTCGGTTCCAACGTGGCCAACCTGATGCGCCGGCTGCGGCGGATCTGCGCCTACTACGGCGCGGATCCGGTGTTCATTGGTGCGTCCGCCACCTCGGCGGATCCTGCACAGTCCTTCGGCCGGCTGATCGGCAGCGAGGTGGAATCCTTCACCCGGGACTATTCCCCGCACGGAGCCACGACCGTGGCCCTGTGGGAACCGCAGCTCACCGACGGCAAGGGCGAAAACGGTGCCCGCGAGCGCCGCACCGTGATTGCTGAAACCTCGGACCTGCTGGCCAACCTGGTCTCCGCCCAGGTGCGGACCATTGCCTTCATCAAGTCCCGCCGGGGTGCTGAAACCATTGCCACCATCACCCGGCGGCTGCTGGAGGAGGTGCATCCCTCCCTCCCGGACCGGGTGGCTGCCTACCGCTCCGGGTACCTGCCGGAGGAGCGCCGGGCCCTGGAGAACCAGCTGCGCAGCGGGCAGCTCCTGGGCATTGCCAGCACCTCGGCGCTGGAGCTGGGAATCGATATCTCCGGGCTGGACGCCGTGCTGGTGGCCGGCTGGCCGGGAACCCGAGCATCGCTGTTCCAGCAGATCGGCCGGGCCGGACGCTCCGGGCAGGACGCACTGGCGGCCTTTGTGGCCAGTGACGATCCGCTGGATACCTATCTGGTGCATCATCCCGAAGCCATCTTCGACATATCCGTGGAGGCCACCGTCTTTGACCCCTCCAACCCGTATGTGCTGGGTCCGCACCTGTGCGCTGCGGCGGCTGAGCTGCCGCTGAAGCCGGAGGAACGTGAGATGTTCGGCCCGACGGCAGCTGGCCTGCTGGATTCGCTGGTGACCCAGGGCTACCTCCGGCGCCGTCCGGCCGGCTGGTTCTGGACCCACGCGGAGAGCGCAGCGTCGATGGTGAACCTCCGGGCCGCCGGCGGCGGACCCATCAACATTGTGGAGGCGGAGACCGGCACCCTGCTGGGCACCATGGACGGGGCGCAGAGCCAGTACCAGGCCCACACCGGGGCGGTGTACGTGCATCAGGGGCAGACCTTCCTGGTCGAGGAACTGAACGAAGCGGACCATTGCGCGGTGGTGACCCGGGCGAATCCGGAGTTCTACACCCAGGCCCGGGACATCACCCAGATTGAGGTGATGGAGACTGAGCGATCCGTACAGTGGGGCGAGGTCCAGGTGTGCTTCGGCACCGTGAAGGTCACCACCCAGGTGGTCTCCTTCCAGCGCAAGGCCCTGGTCTCCAATGAGATCCTCGGCGAGGAGCCGCTGGAGCTCGAGGCCAAGGAACTGTTCACCAAGGCCGTGTGGTTCATCATTGACGAGAAACTGCTGCTCGGCGCCGGGCTGGCTGCCGCCGACTTCCCCGGATCCCTGCACGCCGCCGAGCACGCCTCAATCGGCATGCTGCCGCTGGTGGCGACCTCGGACCGCTGGGACATCGGCGGGGTTTCCACCGCCCTGCACGCAGACACCGGCAAGCCGACGATCTTTGTGTACGACGGCCATCCCGGCGGCGCCGGTTTCGCCGAACGTGCCTACGAGGCGGCCACCATCTGGCTGGCTGCCACCCGGGATGCCATCCGCGCCTGCGAGTGCGACGGCGGCTGCCCTTCCTGCGTGCAGTCCCCCAAGTGCGGCAACAAGAACAACCCCCTGGACAAGAAGGGCGCCGTGACGCTGATCGAGGTGCTGCTGGCGAACGCACCCGACGCCGGGATTGCATCAGCAGAAGCCCCTGCCCAGGGCACCGTCGGCACCCGCCGGTAACGGCGGCCGCGGCGGGTTCGTCCGAGTTCGCAGGTGTTACCGGTTCCCGTCAGCCTGGTCCCCGGAAGTGGCTCTGGGGCGGCCCGGCCCGTGCTTCCGCGGAAGCCCGCCAGGGGAGCAGAGGCGCAGAAGCATAGACCGTGACAGTCACTATTCCCTCCTCTTGCTCGGGTGTGCAGAGGGCCACTTCGGCCCGGTTTCGGGCGGCAACGGCGGCCGCCACCGCACAGGCGTCCCCGGCTCTCAGCCCGCGCAGGGCATCCGCGCCGGCGAGCGCCGCGAGGTTGGCTGCCGTACCAGCTCTGGCTCCACCCACCACCGCGGCGGAGAACAGGGCCGCAGCAACGACCAGAGTGATGGTTCCGAGCGCGATGCCCAGCATCAGGACTGTCCCGGCCCCCGCGTCTCTTTCAAAGCCCCCGCTGGAGCTGCTCATCACTGGTCCTCCTGCGGAGCTGAGGCTTCGGCGGAGAGAGTGATGGGCAGCAGTTCCAGCATTGGCGCCCTGAGCGCGGACTCCACCCGGACGTGTACCCAGCCTTCGCTTTCGGACAGTTTCAGGACGGCTCCGTCACCAGCAAGGCGTGCCACCGCGCCGGCCGCTTCACCGCCATCCCCCCGCATCACAAGCCGGGCTGCCACCCCGGCGGCTTCCTCCAGCCGCAGCTGGGTCAGCCCGGCCGCGGCGCCGGTCAGCAGACCGGCCAGCAGAATCGCCACCGCGGGCATCGCCACCGCCAGCTCGGCGGTGACTGCTCCCAGCTCGTGTCTCCCGGGGCCGGAACTACCCGAAGCTGAGCGCGGCACGGATCAGCGACATCAGCAGCTCCCGCACGTCTCCGCTGCTCAGCACAGCCACGAGCAGTGCGGCGAACGCTACGGCTGCCAGGGTGGCGATCGCGTACTCAGCGGTGGCCATTCCCGCTTCACGGTCCTCGCGCTGAACGGCGCAGCGCTTCCTCTCCGGAAACGGAATCACCGTGGCCAAAGGGATGGCAGGTACACCAACCGGCTTGTCGGGCCGGCTGCCCGGCTCCAGGACGGCGCCCGGTTTTCCCGGAACGGCCCCCGGCGCGCCGGAACTCACCGTTCCGGCTGACCGTCGGGACAGTGCAGTTGGTGCTGTTGGTTCGAGCGGCATTGACGACATGTTGTGCTCCTCCGTGGTGTGGATGGACCGCCGTGGACGGGTCGTTCACGGCGTTAACCGAGTCTCGCCGTGTGAGGATCAGGCTGGGAAAACGGGTCCCCCGTTTCTGGAAACCTGTGTCCGCGAACAAGCTTGTGGAGGAGTCCAGAGTCCACGCCCGGCTTTCCTCCACAAGTCCGGCGGCAGCGCCGAACGGTCTCAGAATTCCGGCAGCAGGGCCAGCAGCAGCGGAACCACCGTGAAGCATAGAAAGGCGGGCAGAGCGCACAGGCCCAGCGGCAGGACCAGATGGATGCCGAGTGCAGCTGCGCGCCTTTCGGCTTCCCGCGCCCTGCGTCTGCGAAGCTGGGCGGCCTGCGCGTGGAGTACCTGCGCAGAAGGCGCCCCGCTCGACGCTGCGAAGGCCAGCGCATCGCGCAGGACCGCTGCCGGTGCGGCCGCACTCCGGGCGGAAGGTGTTCCCTGCTTCCCGGCCAGGTCCCAGGCCTGTTCCCACGAAGCACCCAGTTCCAGCGCCGTTACGGCCCTGCGCAGGACTGAGTTGAGCGGGGGTTCGGCTGCGTCTGAGAGTACCTGCAGAACCGTGTTAAGGGGACGCCCGGCGGTGAGCATGGCTGCAGCAAGGTCAAGCATCAGCGCAGGATCCCGGATACCGTGCCCTTCCGGCCCCGGGCCCCTGCGCTCATCTGCCGGTTCGGCAGGTCCGGCTCTCCGGTTTCCGGGCAATGTGACGGATGACGTTCCTGGCCACAGCAAGGCGGCGGCAGCGCAGAACAGCAGGCCCACCGCCAGGCCCGTCATTTCCCGTACATGGGTTTCATCCCTTCCCTTCCTCCTCCGGCACAGCCCGGGAGATCAGGCGCCTGGACCAGAAGCGTGCAGCCAGGCCCAGCGCCGTGCCGGATGCGGCCGCTGCCCAGCCAACCGGGTTCTGCGCCAGGACTGCCAGCGGGTTGGTGCCCAGCAGGAAGCCCAGCCCCAGCCCTGCCAGCGGCAGCCACGTCAGCAGTCGGACGGTAGCTTTGGGCCCGGATAGAGCTGAGGCGCGGGCAGCCCGGGAATCAAGGACCGCTTCGAGCCCTTGTGCGTAGCGGCCCAGGATCTCGGCCAGCGGAGCCCCGCTTAGTTCAGAGGCCTGCACACACGCCGCCAGGTCACCCCAGAACATGGCGTGCAGGCCGGATGAGGCGTGTGCGGCCTGTTGAAGCACCGGCACGGGGCTGAGCCCGAGTGCTGCTGTCCGGGCAGCGCGTTCAAGTGTCGGAGACACGAGGTCCACAGGGGAGGCGCCCGCTGCGCTCCGGTTAAGCCGGGAAGCGTCGGCCCAGAGCTGTCCCGGGGTGCGGCCTGCAGCGAGCAGGCCCGCCAACTGGTGCACCAGGAGCGGCAGCCGGTGCAGCTCGTCCTCGGTGGTCCGGTTCTGCCGCCGGCGGTTTTGCTGAGCCTGCGGAACGGACCTGCCTGTACTGCCGGGAGACCGGGAGCCGGAACCGTAACGCAGCACAGTCTGTTCCTGCCCGGCAAGGAGGACCATCCAGGCGCAGGCGAGCAGCCCCGCAACCCAGAACCCCGTCATGCAGCCGCCTGCTTCCCGTACGCGGCGGAAGGCATGCGCCGGCGAACTCCTGAACGGTGCCGGACACCGGAACTCACCGCACCCTTCCTGCCGTGAGGCGTGCCTGCAGCCTGTCCCACCCGGGCCCGGGGGTGGATAGCCCCGCGCGGCACTTCAGCGCGGTGATGGTAACGAGCTGACCGTCACCGGGCGAGTCGAGGACCGCGATTTCAGCTACATAGCGTCCCTCCGGCCCGCGTTCAAGATGGACAACGGCGTCCAGTGCACCAGATGCCTGCAGCGCAAGGGCACGTGAATCCAGTCCGGCGAGCGCACCAAGCGCTGCCAGCCGCGCCGGCACGGTGGCGGCAGCACTTGAATGGATGGTGCCGCCGGCGCCGTCGTGTCCCGTGTTCATGGCGGCGAGCAGTTCCCGCACTTCGGCCCCGCGGCACTCCCCCACCACCAGGCGGTCCGGACGCATCCGCATGGCCTGCCGGAGCAGGTCAGGCAAATCCACGGCACCGGCGCGTTCTATGTTGGTGTGCCTGGCCTGCAGCCCAATGACGTGGGGATGACGGGGCAGCAGCTCGGCTGCGTCCTCGATCAATACCAGCCGCTCGTCCGGTTCGCACAGCGACAACAGGCTGGAGAGCAGGGTGGTTTTCCCGGTTCCCGTGGCACCGCTGATCAGGAAATTCTGCCGGGATGCAACGATCTGCTTCAGGATGCCTGCGCACTGTGCATCCATCATTCCGGCGGCGGCAAGGTCCTCCAGAGAGAAGGTCTCCCCGGCCCTCAGCCGTATCGAGAGCAGGGTGGATCCGGTGGAGACCGGCGGCAGGACCGCGTGCACCCGGTATCCCCGAAGCTGTACGTCGGCGCACGGGCAGGAATCGTCTAATCGACGCCCGCCGGCGGCGATCAGGCGAACGGCCAGCCCCTGCAGCTCGGCCTCGGAGTCGAAGCGGACCTCTGTCCGGGCCAGTCCCGTTCCGGTATCAATCCATACTTCATGCGGGCCGTTGACCAGGATGTCCGTCAGCCCTGGAATCCGGAGCAGCGCCTGCAGCGGCCCAAGTCCCTGCAGGTCTGCATGTACCCGGTCAACGGCACGGAGCCCGCCCTCCGATCCCAGCAGCCTCCCGCTCGCATGCACCGCCGCAGCCAGCCGCGCCCCGGTGACGGGGACATCGCCGGCGAGCACGTCCTCGCGGATCTGATTCACCAGTCCCGCGGCATACGTGTCCGGGCCTTCAGGCGGCAGTATTCGGCGTGCCCGCCGCCCCGGTCCGCTCACAGCTCCCTGCCCGTTCCCGGCCCGGCTGCCGTGAGGATACGGGTGACTGCCCGGCGGATTCGTCGGCGCCGGACCTCCAGCAGCCGTCCGCCGTCGGACGCCACGGCCACGGAACGCATCCAGGGCAGATACCCCGCCAGGTCCATCCCCAGCAGGTCCGCAGCTCTAACCTCGTCCATGCCTTCCGGCAGCGGGCCGCGGACAACGGCGAAGGCCTGCGGGATGCCGGGTCCCAGACTGTTCCACCATGACCGTGCCGCCAAGAGCCGGGCCGTGCCGCCACCCACCACTGCCAGCAGCACGTCGCTCTGTTCCAGTGCCGGGGAGTGCCGCGGCGGGCAGGAACCCAGATCCAGGACAGTCAGCTCAAAGGCTGCCCGCCCCGCCTGCAGGACCGCCGGCTGCACCTCGTTCTCCAATCCCTCCGGGACGGGCTCACCGGCACCATGGCTGAGCACGGCAAATCCTCCGGCTTCAGGAAGCGCCGCGGCCAGCTGCGCCGGATTGACTGTGCCCTCGATGCCTGCCAAATCGGACCATCGCAGCCCGCCCGTCTCTACCGCGCCCAGCAGATACTCAAGCCCTCCTCCGTTGCTGCCCGCCTCGGCGAGCAGCACCTGCTGCCCGGATTCGGCAGCTTCCCTGGCCAGCAGGCAAGCCAGCGTGGAACCGCCGGCCCCGCCGAACATGCCGGCCACTCCGAGGATGCGGCCGGTGGGACTGTTGCGGCGGGCCAGATGCTCTGCCAGCCAGGCAGCGGCCTGGGGCAGGACTGCCACCCCGTCTACCCCGTACCGTGCGGACTGCCGCCATGGTTCATCCGCTTCGAAACCCACGCAGATGGTTTCTGCACTGCGGACAGCGCCGAGTGCCCGGCCCCCTCGTTCGAGCTCATGCGTGTCCACCAGCAGAATGCCCGGAGAGAACGCCAAAGCCCCGGCAAGGGTGTCAGCCGTCTCCAGCGCTATGCCCGCTGCCACAGCTATCCGCGCTACTTCGTCCTGGAGCCGCTGGTTTCGGGGCAGCACCAGCACGGCGTCCGGGCCGCCGGTCTCCGGAAAAGACTGCCGGTCCGGCTGCGCCCGCCGAGTCGGCGGGGTCCAGGGAAGAGTGTCCGTCATGTGCTCCACCATCTGTGTCCGGCGGCGGCCACAGCGCCACCGCGGGCAAGCTGGGGACAGAAGGACAGCCGAACAGCTGCCGGCCACCGGTGTGGAGGGAAAGCCAGCCAGACGCCCATCACGTAGCGCCGTCCGTTCCTGTTCCCGGAACAGGGAAGAATGAAGGCATGTACCTTGTCCTCGCTCCCGCACCCGGTGGCGCCGATGCCTGGGTCCTGCAGCCGGCCGACGCCGCGGGGGCACCCACCGCACCGGCCGCCGTCGTCCCCGGAGCGAAGCTGGCGGGCGCCGTGGCGCACGCGGAGCAGCAGCCCGTCCGCTGGGTCTGGGACCGGAGCCGGGACACCTACGGCAGGCTCCTGGCCGCAGGAATCAGCGTGGAGCGCAGCCACGACCTCACGCTGTGCCGGGAGATCCTGCGCAACTCCGAATTCGCCGCCGCAACGCCCTACATCAAGGAACTGCGGGCCCGGCGCCCGGAGGACGAACCGGACCTGGCACCCCGCCAGCTGCTGCCGGTGCCGCCGGCACCGGACCAGGGTTCCCTGTTCGAAGGGCTCGACGGCGAAGAGTCCCTCGACCCCCGCACCCGGCAGCACACCCGCACGGCCGAGGAACTCACCGAAGAGCTCCAGGACCAGCTCGCCGCCGTCGCCGGAAGCCCGGAGCGGCGCCGGCTTACCCTGCTGCTCGCGGCCGAATCAGCCGGTGGTCTGGTCGCCGCGGAAATGGAGCACGCCGGCATTCCCTGGCGCCGGGACCTGCACGAAGCCATGCTCGAAGAGCAGCTGGGCCCGCGCCCGCCGGAAGGCCAGCGCCCAGCGAAACTGGAAGCCGCGGCCGCAGAGCTGCGGACCAAACTTGGCAACCCTTCCTTCAACCCCGATTCCCCCCAGGAACTGCTGCGGGCCCTGCACCGTGCCGGCGTTGAAGTCCGCACCACCCGCACCTGGGAGCTGGAGCAGCAGAACCACCCCGCGATCGAACCGCTGCTGCGGTACAAAAAACTAGCCCGGCTGCTCTCCTCCAGCGGCTGGAACTGGCTCGATGACTGGGTGGAGAACGGCAGGTTCCGTACCGAGTATGTAGTCGGCGGCGTGGTGTCCGGACGCTGGTCCTCCCGCGGCGGCGGTGCCCTGCAGATCCCGAAATACGTCCGCGACGCCGTGCGCGCAGATCCCGGCCACAAACTCCTGGTGGCCGACGCTGCCCAGCTCGAACCGCGCGTTCTTGCCGCACTGGGCCAGGATTCGGCGCTGGCCGCCGCAGCCCGGGGCAAGGACCTGTACCAGGGCATCGCGGACCAGGGCTTTAACGGGGACAGGTCGCTGGCGAAGGTCGCAATGCTCGGCGCCATGTACGGAGCGACCAGCGGCGAAGCCGGCCGGCTGATGCCCGTCCTGACGCGCAATTATCCCCGGGCGATCGCCGTCGTGGAACGCGCCGCGCGCACCGGCGAAACCGGCGGGACGGTTTCCAGCCGGCTCGGCCGCAGCACTCCCCCGGCCTCCGAACGCTGGCTGGCCTCGCAGCGGACAGCATCGGCCGAGGAGCAGCGCCGGGCGGACAACCTCGCCCGCTCCCGGGGCCGTTTCACGCGGAACTTCGTGGTGCAGGGCACCGCTGCCGAGTGGGCGACCTGCTGGCTGGCGGGAATACGACGGCGGCTGCGGGCGGCGTCGGGGCCCTCACCGGCGGGGCGGCTCGTGTTTTTCCTGCATGACGAGGTGATGCTCGAGGTTCCTGCCGCGCGCGTCCAGGAGGCAGAGGCGATCGTCACCGAAGCGGCTGCAGAAGCTACGGAGCTGCTCTTCGGCAGGATTCCGCTGGAGTTCCCCGTGGTGTGTGCCGCCGTCGACTCCTACGCCGAGGCGAAGTAGCTACAGCGGCGGAACCATTTCACGGGTCTCGTCCCAGGGCAGGGTCCAGCCGAGCTGGTTGAAAACCTCGTCCAGCAGCAGGGCGGTGAAACCCCAGACCACCACACCGTTGACCAGGAACGCCGGCCCGCGGTGTTCCTGCGCGCCTCGGCGCAGCACGGTGGTCCGCCGGTTGGCCGGGTTCAGCAGGTCAGCAACCGGTACCCGGAACACCGAGGCGGATTCGGCTTCGTCCACCACGTCCACCGGGGTGGGTTTATCCCACCAGCCCAGGACCGGGGTGACCAGGAAGTTGCTGACCGGCAGCCCTACCTTGGGCAGGGTGCCCAGCACCCGCACGCCGCTGGGGTCCAGCCCGGTTTCCTCGTTCGCTTCGCGCAGGGCCGCGGCTATCGCATCGGCGTCGGCGGCGTCCACCCCGCCGCCCGGGAAAGCCACCTGGCCGGGGTGGTCGTTCAGGGTGGAGGCACGTTCAACGAACAGAACGTCGAGGTCGTCGGGGACCGCCTCGGAATGGAAGCGGGCGGGCTTGTTGTCCAGGACACCAAAGAGGATGAGCACCGCGGCCTCCCGGGCCACCGCCGGGTCGACGGCGCGGGTAAGGAAACGCAGGTCCCGGCCGAAGCGTCCGCCTCCGTTGCTGATTAGGCTGCCAAACGCTTCCAGTTGCGCCTGAGCGCTCATGCTTCGAGCCCGTAGCCGGCAGCCCGCAGCTGGGCCCTGGTTTCGGAGGCCATCATCCGGGCCAGCAGATCCTCGCGTCCGGGGGCAAGCTCGTACTTGAGCAGCTTCCGTGCCTTGTCCGGGTCCGTTTCGCCTTCCCCGTAGGAAGGGCAGAGCTGCGCGACGGCGCACGCACCGCAGGCGGGCTTCTTGGCGTGGCAGACCCGGCGGCCGTGGAAGACCACCCGGTTGGACAGCGGCGTCCAGTCCTTGGGCTCAAAAAGCTGCGCCACGTCCTCCTCGACCTTCACCGGATCCTTCGACTCCGTCCAGCCGAACCGGCGGGACAGGCGCAGGAAGTGGGTGTCTACCGTGATCCCGGGGACCCCGAAGGCGTTGCCGAGCACGACGTTGGCGGTTTTGCGGCCGACGCCGGCCAGCTTCACCAGGTCTTCGAGCTTGTTGGGCACCTCACCGTCGTAATCGTCAACGATCTGGGTGGCAAGCTTCTTGATCGCGGCCGACTTGGCGCGGAAGAAACCGGTGGGCCGGATCAGTTCCTGCAGCTCGGCCTCGTCCGCCTCGGCGAGGGCCCGGGCATCCGGATAGCGGGCGAACAGGACGGGGGTGACGGCGTTGACGCGCACGTCGGTGGTCTGGGCGGAGAGCACCGTGGCGATGAGCAGCTCAAAGGCGTTGGTGAAGTCCAGTTCCGCTACAGCGTAGGGGTACAGCTCCCCCAGCAGGCGGTTGATTTTCCGCGCACGCCGCTTCAGTGCCAGCGGTGAGGCATCGTTGCCGGTTGGCATCTCAGATGGTGTCCTTCGCAGTCAACGATGCCCCGGCGCTTTCGGAAGAATCCGGGCGCCGGGGCATCGGTGGGGTGGTCTGTTAGTGGCCGGAGCTGTCGTCGCTGACACGCTCGATGTTGGTCAGGTCCCGCAGGACGCCAATCCGACCGGTGCGCTTGTCCTGGACGAGGAACTCGTGGCCGCGGTCTTCCAGTCCCAGCTCCCAGTCACCCGGGTAGAACATAAACAGCGGCAGGCCGGTGCGTTCGTCGACGATCTGCCGCGGCGTGCCGACTGCGAACCAGAAGGCCTCCACCACGTTCTCATTCTCTTCGCGCGTGGCGGAGATGGACTCCTGGGACTGGGTGTTCGACGCCGCTGCCCCGCCCTGGACGGCAGGGTTCACTGTGGTGGCGGGAAGCGGATCTTCGCCGGCGGGGACAGCGGTTTCCCGCTCTGTTCCGGCCGAGCCGGTACCGCTCCCGGTTGCGTTTGTTCCCGGCGCACCGGGCATGCCCCCGTTGCCGGGGGTGCCGGCCGTGCCGGACGTGCCGGACGTGCCGGACGTGCCCGCGGTGGTGGGCGTCGCCGCAGCTCCGGCAGCGGCTGCGCCGGCCATCCCTGCACCCGTGCCGGTGCCTGCACCAGCGCCGCGTTCCGAACCAGTCTGGGCCGTTCCGGTCCGGTCACCTGACGGTGCGCCTGCTGCGCCCGCTGCGCCGTCGGACTGTCCTGCGGTGCCGGAACCGGCAGGCCCATGGCCTGCGGCGGCAGGCTGCTGCGGGGTTCCGCCGGTCGCCATGCCAGTCTGCGGAGCACCGCCCTGAACGGGCCCGGCAGGCTTGCCCTGGCCGAATACACCCGGGGCGGTGGCATCTGCAGGCTCACCGGCAGCGCCGGGCTTAGGCGCCGGTGCCGGTGCCGGCTTGGGCACCCGGATAAGCGGCTTGGCGTCCCGTGCAACGGGGTGCGCGGGGATTTCGGTGCGGGCACTGAACTCAGCCGCGAACGGCGGAATATGCGGAGCAAAGGTGGTTGCGGCCAGCAGCGCCACGGATCCGATCAGCCCAAGCAGGGAGCCGACGCTGAACACGTAGACGATCTGCAGGAAGAAGAAGATGGCGGCCAGAACCGCGATCACGGAAGCGAACTGGTCCAGGGAAAGGGACCCGACCCGCAGCCGGGTGGACGGGGCGAGCCGGCGGGCAGCGAAAAGCCCTGCCACCACCAGGGGCATAATGATGCCGATCCCGACGTAGAACAGGCTGAAAGCTGTCCACAGGTTGCGTCCGCTGCCGATGGTGAAGGGAAGGATGCTCCCGATCAGCATCACCAGCACGGCAGAGCCAACAATAACGTCACGCAGCCCGAAGGGCCCCGCTACCGCACGAACCCCTGATCCCGGTTCAGCGCCCTGCGGGCCTGCGGCATCCGCGGCAGCGCGTTCCTCGTGTTCAACGTGGGGCTGGTTCATTCTGTTCTCCGTTCCGACAGCAGCCATCCGGAAGGCGGGTGCGCCGACCGTGCAGGGCACCGCCACGGCGGCACCTCAAGCGGTTTGCTCTCAGTGACAGCCTAGTCAACGCCAGCAGGCCAGACTACCGGTTCACCCCCGTGCCGGGGCCCCGGGGCTACCGTTTATCGCATAATTACATCGTTTCACGGAGGCCGCTGTGACCGGTGCCACACCTTCGCCGCTGCCGCGTTAGGGTAAGGACAACATCACTAACAGCCCCGCCGGCCGGGCAGAAGCCCGGCCCCGGCGCCGGGTCCAAGCCAACGGAAAGGGTCCGAGATGTCTGAACAGCCTCCGGTCAAGCAGCACGGTGACGCACTGGAGAACCTCTACCACGAGCGCCGCAGCTTTCCGCCAAGCGCGGAATTCGCCGCCTCAGCCGTGGCGCAGCCCGGTCTCTACGAAGAGGCTGCCGAGTCCGGCCCTGAGTTCTGGGCCAAGCAGGCGCGCGAACTGCTCAGCTGGGATGAGGACTTCACCCAGACCCTGGACTGGAGCGACGCACCGTTCGCCAAGTGGTTCGTGGGCGGCAAGCTGAACGCTTCCTACAACGCCCTTGACCGGCATGTGGAAGAGGGCCGCGGAGACCGCGTCGCCATCTACTTTGAAGGCGAGCCAGGAGACACCCGCACCTACACGTATGCCCAGCTCACCGAGGAAGTGAAGAAAGCAGCCAACGCCTTCGAATCCCTCGGTGTCACCAAGGGCGACCGCGTAGCCGTCTACCTGCCCATGATTCCCGAAGCCGTGATCACCATGCTGGCCTGCGCGCGCATCGGAGCCGTGCATTCAGTGGTTTTCGGCGGCTTCTCTGCTGACGCCCTGCGCAGCCGCATCGACGACGCCGAGGCCAAGCTGGTCGTCACCGCTGACGGTTCCTACCGGCGGGGAAAGCCCAGCCTCCTCAAGCCGGCAGTCGATGAGTCCCTGGTGAAGGAAGGGCACACCGTCACCAACGTCGTCGTCGTCAAGCGCAACGGTGAGCCCGTCGAGTGGACCGAAGGCCGCGATCTCTGGTGGGACGACGTCGTCGGTTCCGCCGCCACCGAGCACACCCCGGTACCGCACGACTCCGAGCACCCGCTGTTCATCCTCTACACCTCCGGCACCACCGGGAAGCCGAAGGGCATCCTGCACACCACCGGCGGCTACCTGGCGCAGACTGCGTTCACCCACCGGGCTACCTTCGACCTGAAGCCGGAGAGCGACGTCTACTGGTGCACCGCCGACGTCGGCTGGGTCACCGGCCACAGCTACGTCGCCTACGCGCCGCTGGTCAACGGCGCCACGCAGCTGATGTACGAGGGCACCCCGGACACCCCGCACCAGGGACGCTGGTGGGAGCTGGTGGAGAAGTACAAGGTCTCCATCCTCTACACCGCGCCGACCGCGATCCGGACGTGCATGAAGTGGGGGCGGGACATCCCCGGCAAGTTCAACCTGGACTCCATCCGGGTGCTGGGCACGGTGGGCGAACCCATCAACCCCGAAGCGTGGATGTGGTACCGGCAGGTCATCGGTGCCAACGGCGGCAAGAAGGAAATCCCGGCACCGATCGTGGACACCTGGTGGCAGACCGAAACCGGTGCGCACATGATCGCTCCGATGCCCGGTGTGACCGCTACCAAGCCCGGCTCGGCCCAGGTTCCGGTGCCCGGCATCTCCGTGGACGTCGTTGACGAGATGGGCGAAACGGTCCCGAACGGCTCCGGCGGCTTCCTGGTGGTCAAGGAGCCGTGGCCGTCCATGCTGCGCGGCATCTGGGGAGACCCGGAACGTTTCAAGGACACCTACTGGTCCCGGTTCGACAACATGTACTTCGCGGGCGACGGCGCCAAGAAGGACGAGGACGGGGACATCTGGCTGCTGGGCCGCGTGGATGATGTGATGAACGTTTCCGGGCATCGGCTCTCCACCACGGAAATCGAATCCGCGCTGGTTAGCCATCCTTCGGTGGCTGAAGCTGCCGTGGTCGGCGCCACCGATGACACCACCGGCGAGGCAGTGGTCGCGTTCGTGATCCTGCGCGGCAGCGCCAAGGACGACGACGACATCGTCACCACGCTGCGCAACCACGTGGGCAAGGAGATCGGCCCGATCGCCAAGCCCCGGCACATCCTCGTGGTTCCCGAGCTGCCCAAGACCCGTTCCGGAAAGATCATGCGGCGCCTGCTCAAGGATGTGGCAGAAGGCCGCGAGCCGGGCGATTCAAGCACTCTGGCGGACAACACAGTGATGTCCCAGATCGCGGAGTCCCTGCGCAAGTAGGTTCCGCTCAACGCACATCGAGATAACAGAAACTGCCCGTATCGAGCCTGATACGGGCAGTTTCTGTTATCTCGTTTTGTTCGTCCCGCGGGGATAGGTGCGGATTAGCCGACGACGGCGTCCACATCCACCTCGATGTTGCCGCGGGTGGCGTTCGAGTAGGGGCACACCTGGTGGGCTTCCTGGACCAGCTTGTCCGCCATGGCCTGGTCGACGCCGGACATCTCCACGTGCAGGGCGACGGAGAGCTGGAAGCCGCCCTCTTCATTCGGGTTAATGCTGACCTCGGAGGTTACGGCGCTGTCGCTGATCTCAACCTTGGCCTGGCGGGCCACCATCTTCAGAGCTGAGTGAAAGCACGCGGCATAGCCTACGGCGAAAAGCTGCTCGGGGTTGGTGGCACCGCCGGCGCCGCCCATCTCGGTGGGAACGGCGAGGTCCACTTCCAGCAGGCCGTCGCTGGTGCGGGCCTCTCCGTTCCGGCCGTCGCCGGTAGCCGTGGCAACTGCTGTGTAAAGGGCGCTCATCGGGTTCTCCTTCAAGTTGGAAACACTTGGCATGCGAAGAGCGGAGCTTTCCGCCGTTCTGCTTGTAGACTAACTAGTAAGTCTACAAATGGCCAGTCCCTCCGGACGGCTTTCCCAGGAGATCCGAATGGCAGCACAGCAGCCCGGCGCGGCTCCGGTCCGCGAGCGCATCCTCGACGCCGCAACCGAGGCCTTCTACCGCGACGGCATCCGCGCAGTCAGCGCAGACAAGATCATTGCCGCCGCAGCGACCACCAAGGTCACCTTCTACCGCCACTTCCCCACCAAGGACGATCTGGTGGCTGCCTACCTTGACCGTCAGTCCGCACAGATCCGCACAGCAGCCGGGACGCTGCCGGAGGATCCCTGCGAGGCACTCAGGGCCCTAGCCGAGGCCATGGGCACCGAAGCGTGCCGGCCTGGATTCCGCGGCTGCCCGTTCATCAACGCCGCCGCCGAATACCCCGCCGCCGATCACCCGGTCCGGGCCGCCGTCGGGCGCCACCGGGACTGGTTCCGCGGCCTGGTGGCCGAGCTGGCAGGCCGGCTGGGGGCGCAGCACCCGGAGCTGGCCGCGGACCAGTTGATCATGCTGCGCGACGGCGCCATGGTCCACGGCTACGTGGACGACCCGGCTGCGGTCGCGGATTCTCTCCTTCAGGCCGGACGCGCCGTCCTTGAGCAGCACATTCCCGCAGACCGCTCCTAAGCCGGCGGTCCCCTGTTTCCGGCGGTTGCCTGAGCTGCCGTTCGGCGCAGGAGGGCTGCGCCCAGCGACCCAATTGGTGACGTTCGGCTCTGCGAGTGGCGAAAGTCGCACACAAATAGCACAATCAGCACTTGTGTCTACTTCCTCCACAACGGTGAACCCCGTACAGCGCTCCCGGATGGCCCGCAGGGTCGCCGGCGCATCCTTCGTCGGTACAGCACTTGAATCCTATGATTTCTACGTCTTTGGCACCGCCGCCGCCCTGATCCTCAATCGGGTGTTCTTCCCGGACGTGGACCCGCTGACCGGCACCCTGCTGGCATTCCTGTCCCTGGGCATGGGCTTCGTTGCCCGGCCACTGGGCGCCGTGCTGTTCGGCCACATCGGTGACCGGGTGGGCCGGAAGAAGTCCCTCATCTACACGATCGTCCTGATGGGCCTGGCCACCGGCGTCATCGGCCTGCTGCCTGACTATTCCGCAATCGGGGTCTGGGCCCCGGTTCTCCTGGTAGCCCTGCGGCTGCTGCAGGGCCTGGCCGTGGGCGGGGAATGGGGCGGCGCCGTCCTGATTGCGAGTGAACACGCCGAACCACGCAAACGTGCCCTCTACGCAGCCATCCCGCAGATCGGCTCACCGGTCGGCACCATCATGGTCACCGCAACCTTCCTGATCCTCACGCAGGTCTCCCCCGAAGCCATGGAAGCCGGCGTCTGGCGCATTCCGTTCCTGCTCGCGTTCCCTTTTATGGCCGTGGCGCTCTACCTGCGTCTGGCTATTGATGAGACCCCGGTCTTCAAGGACGTCGCAGAGCACCACCAGGTGGCCCGTGTTCCGGTCCTGGAGGTGCTGCGCAGCCAGCCCGCCGCCGTCGTCATTGCCATGGCCGCCGCACTGCTGGGCATCGGATCGTACTTCCTCATGACCACCTATACACAGGCCTACGGCACCACCGTCCTGGGACTGTCTGAATCCACGGTGCTCAACGCCGCACTCGTGGGCTCGGTGCTGCAGCTGGCCACCATTCCCGCCTTCGGGTGGCTGGCGACCAAAATCGGTTCGGCGAAGGTAGTTGCCGGCGGCGCCGCGGCAACAGCGCTGATTTCCTTCCCGCTGTACTACCTGATCAGCATCGCCGACCAGCCGCTGTACATCCTGACCATCCTGGTCGGCGGCATCGCCCCGACGGCAGCCTGGGCTGCGCTGGGCGGGCTGATGGCGGACCTCTTCCCTGCCCGGACCGGTTACACGGCCATGTCCCTGGCCTACAGCTTTGCGGGAATCGCCGCCGGCTTCACGCCGGCAGTGACCCAGCTCTTCTCCGAGGCTACCTCCGCAGCCTGGTGGCATCCCGGGGCGGTGCTGGCCCTGATGTCCCTGATTACCATTGCCGGCGCCCTCGCCGCGGCACGCAGGATCCGGGCACAGTCACAGACGCAGGAGGGCGCCGCGGTTGAGGCATAGTTGAATCCATGACTACCGAACGCACCCGCAACCTCCTGGTCCTGAACGGCCCCAACCTGAACCTGCTCGGCACGCGTGAACCCGCGGTTTACGGGACGGACACCCTGGATGACGTTGAGGCAGCCGCCGTAGCGGCCGCCGAAGCCCACGGCTGGACGGCGGACTGCATCCAGTCCAACCACGAGGGCGACCTGATTGACGCCATCCATGGGGCACCGGGCCTGGCCGACGCTATTGTCATCAACCCCGCCGCATACAGCCACACGTCCGTGGCGATCCGCGACGCCCTCTCCGGTGTGGGCCTGCCAGTGGTGGAGGTACACCTGAGCAACATCCACAAGCGTGAGGAGTTCCGCCACCACTCCTACGTCTCCGCAGTCGCTGAAGTGGTTATCTGCGGTGCCGGGATTGCCGGCTACCGGATGGCCGTGGACTACATTGCCGCGAAGCTGGACAACGCAGCCGGGGACGCTACTCGCTGATGCACTCCCCCGGGGAAACCGCACTGCGGTACTCCGAGGCGGCCTCGGCGATCGGCCCCAGTTCGGCCAGGGACAGCGCATAGCCGATCGGCTGGTCGCCGGTGGTCTTGGCGAACACCACACCGGCCACCTGGCCGTCGATGTCCAGCAGCGGGCCGCCGGAGTTGCCCTGCTGCACGTTCGCGGCCAGCGTGTACACCTCCAGCACCTCAGGGGAGGTCCCGTAAATGCTCCGCACGGACACATCGCCAAGGTTCTGCACGACGGCGGTCTGAAGCCGGAACGGTCCGCCTGCCGGGTAGCCTGCGAATGCCGCTGTGGTTCCGCCGGCCAGCTCGGTGCCGAGTTCCAGCGGCTCCGCAGCCAGGTTTTCCACCGCAATAACTGCCAGGTCGCGGGCCGGGTCAAAGTGCACCACCCGTCCGGGAAGCACACCGCCGCCGGGCACCTGGACCACCGGTTCGCTCACACCGGCCACCACATGGGCATTGGTAATGACCCGGTCCTCGGCCACCACGAACCCGGATCCCGTCTGGTTCTGCCCACACTGGAATGCCGTGCCGGTGATTTTCAAGACCGACGCCGAGGCCGCGGTCAGTGCCTCCGAGCTGATGCCCTCAGCGGGAAGCTCCACTGCTTCGGGGGCAGCGCCGTCGAAAATCCGCGGCAGTCCCTCATCCAGGGTGAAGGAACGCACCTGGGCCGCCACCGATTTCACCGCGTTGGGGGTAATTGAATCGATGGTCATTAGGACCTTCGAAGCAGCGATCTGCTGCGACAGGAAGGGCATGCCCAGCGTTCCGATGCTGAACGCCAGCATGGACATCACCAGGGCGGCGACCACTACGTTCAGTGCCCCGCCGAGAATCCGGTCCAGTGCCCGCAGGGGCGCGAAGTTAAACCAGCGCCGCACGGCACCGCCCAGCGCCGCCCCCGCAGCGTGGCCCACCAGGACCAGCACGACGGCGGTCGCGATCACCGCAGCCAGACGCCACCCCTCATCCGGCACCCACCCTGAGACCAGCGGAATGGCGAAGAACGCGGCGGTAGCCCCGGCGACGAAGCCCACAATGCCGCCGAGCGTTACCGCAAGCCCGTTCCGCAGCCCTGCCAGCAGGTAAAAAAGCAGGGACAGCCCCAGAATGATGTCCAGAACGGTGAATCCGAGCACAAAGAGCTCCAATATGATGTAAGTACACGTGCGGGGCGGGGAGGGTTTTCGCTTTTGCCTCCCGAGTCTAACGGTCTGCACTGACCGTTCCTTAGGCGCTGTAACGCCGCCCACAGTGGTCCGGGCGTTTTCTCATCCGAGGGCGAACAAAGCTATTACAGCTGTCACATGCCCGTTCGGTGCGGCAAGATAGTAGAAGCGACAACTATTAACAGGAGATTTCATGGATATCGAGGTATTGCGCCGCGCGCCTTTGTTCGCCTCACTGGGAGACGACGTCTTCGCCGCTCTGACCGACGAACTCACCGAGGTCGATCTGTCCCGCGGAGCCTCTGTCTTCCGCGAAGGTGACCAGGGCGACCAGCTCTATTTCATCGTGTCCGGAAAGATCAAGCTGGGGCGTTCAGCTCCTGACGGACGCGAGAACCTGCTGGCAATTCTTGGCCCGGGCGAGCTCTTCGGCGAGATGGCCCTGTTTGACCCGAGCCCCCGCACCGCCACAGCCACCGCTGTGTCTGAAACGCGTCTTGCCGGACTGCGCCACGAGAACCTGCGTGCCCTCATCGAGACGCGCCCGGAGGTGTCGGTGCAGTTGCTGCAGGCTCTGGCCCGCCGCCTGCGCCGCACCAACGAGTCCCTGGCGGACCTGGTCTTCTCGGACGTTCCGGGCCGCGTGGCCAAGGCACTGCTGGACCTCGCGGACCGCTTCGGCCGCCCCGCGACGGACGGCATCCTTGTTGCCCACGAGCTGACGCAGGAAGAACTGGCCCAGCTGGTCGGCGCTTCCCGCGAAACCGTCAACAAGGCCCTGGCCGAGTTCGTGCAGCGCGGCTGGCTGCGCCTGGAAGCACGCGCCGTCGTCATTCTGGACGTTCAGCGGCTGCGCCAGCGCTCCCGCTAGGTTTTTCCAGCACACAAGAAGGCGGGCCCCCCCCCCCCTGGGGAGGGGGGGCCGGGTTTTTTTTGAGCGGGGGCCTTGG